>JASHUF010000032.1 GCA_030040175.1 Acidobacteriaceae bacterium | reverse complement strand
CCAAGGGCAAGGCGATCTGGACGCACGACTTTTCCCGCATAAAGCCACTGCTCAAGTGGGACAATAACATGGGCTCCGTCACCATGACTTATGACGCTCCCCTGAAAAAATATCTCATGGCGGTTACCGACGGGGGGAATACCATCTCGAAGTACAACACCTACATCCTCGAGTCCTCTGATATTACCGGTCCATTCAGGCTGGTCGTCTATATGAAAAACTTCGGCGAACAGGGTTATTTCGTCAATCTTCCGTCCAAGTTCATCGGCAAAGACGGCAAGACGGCCTGGCTCTCCTACTCCGCCAATTTTACCGGCACTTATCAAGGAAAAAAATTGCAGCCGGATCCCCCGGGCGGCGGTTACTGGTGGACCCTTCAGGAGGTTCGTCTGTTGGGAGCGGACGGCTTGAAGTAGGAACTATGGAAGTCAGAGGAAGGGCAGCCAGAAGGAGTTGCCGCGGTTGTCCACTTCCTTGCCCGCCGCGGCTGTTCTTTTGTCACCGGCCAGTGCTATCGCGTGAGCGGCGGAAGATCGACCGATTGACAACATCGGTAGCTTCATCGCAGTTTGGGTTGCCAAGCGCGTGGCGAAAGCAAACAAGCAGGGAAACGCTGGTGAAACCTGAAGGTTATTGGGGTGGTTATGTTCGCGGTGTCCCGGAACACAAAAATGAGTCGATGCCGCCTTGGTCCTTCCATGCCAATCAGGGCTGCTACACTTCGAGCGGTCTAGCGCCGGCTGCATCAATGGCTCATGGCGATGAGAAAACATCCCTCAGGGGCTATAGCCCGCGATTTTGTTGGCGCTTATCGGCACGACTCAAGTGGTGCCCTTTCAAAACGCCATTGATGCAACCAGTTCTAACACCGAAGAGGAGATTGCAAAGATGAAGCGCCGGGAATTTGTGAAGACGATGACGGTTGCGGGAGCGGGCTTGCTGCTGCCCGGGGGCCGGTTGCACGCGGACGAGATCGAGCCCGATACGGACGTGAAGCGGGTGCTGGTGATGTTCAAGTGCCACTTCGACGCGGGGTTCATCGATACGCAGTACAACGTCGTCCACAAAAGATATTTCGACAAATTCTTCCCTCAGGCGATTGAGGTGGCACGGGCAGCAAACGCGGGGGGCAAGCGACGGTATGTGTGGACCACGGGTTCATGGCTGCAGTTCGAGTACCTTGAGCAGGCTTCGGCGGCGGACAGGAAGACGATGGAAGACGCGATCGCACGCGGCGACATCGCATGGCACGCGCTGCCCTTCAACTGGCAGACGGAGATGCTGCCGCCGTCGATGATTGAAGGCAGCGTGGCGCTGGCGCGATCGCTCGACCGGCGATTCGGGAAGGTGACGACCGGCGCGAAGATGACGGATGTGCCCGGGCACACGCGCGGAATTGTCCCACCGCTGGCGAAACAAGGCGTCACGTTTTTGGAGATTGGCGTGAATGGAGGCTCGACGACGGCGGAGGTGCCCCCGATTTTCCTGTGGAAGGATCCGAGCGGCGCGAGCCTGGCGATGATGTATCACCCCGGGTACGGCGGCACGTGCCGAGTTCCGGGATCGGACCTGGCGCTGGCCACCCATGTGCGCGGCGACAACAGCGGGCCGCATACGCCGGAAGAGATTGCGAAGATCCATGCGGAGCTGGCGGCGCTGTTCCCGAAGGCGGACATTCGGGCGGCGAGTCTTTCCGAGATGGCGCAGGCGATTGAACCCTATCGCGACAAGCTGCCGGTGGTGGAGCAGGAGATTGGCGACACCTGGATCTACGGATGTGCGAGCGATCCGCTGAAGGTGGCGCGGTATCGCGAGCTTGTGCGGTTGCGCGAGGCATGGATTGCGAGCGGCAAGTTGTCAATTGGCGACGAAACTGATTTGCAGTTGCTGCGGCGCGTGCTGCTGGAGGCCGAGCACACCTGGGGAACGGACACGAAGACGTGGCTGGACTTTGAAAACTATGAGCCGGCCGGCCTGGCGCGGATGCTGGAGACCAAGAACTACAAGGTGGTGGAATTCAGCTGGATCGAGAAGCGGCAGGATTTGCTGGATGGCGTGGCAACGCTGCCGGAGGCGATGCGCGAAGAGGCGCAGCTGGCGGTTTATGGAGTGACGCCGGCGTGGCCGCTCGCCCCGGGGATGGGCACCTCGAGCGCGGCTGGAGCGGCGATTGAGACGGAGCACTTTGCGATCGGAATCGATGCGCGGACGGGGGCAATGACGCAGTTGCGCAGCAAGGCGAGGGGGCGCGAATGGGCGAGCGAGAAGAATCCGGTGGCGCTGTTTACCTATCAGACGCTTGCGCAGGAGGATTACCAGCGCTTCATGCGGAGTTATGTGACCACGACGGAGGATTGGGCGCAGAGGGATTTCGGGAAGCCGAACATCGAGAGGCTTGGCGCGCGCAGCGAGGAGTGGCAGCCGCAACAGGCCGAGGTAAGCGTGGAAGAGACGGACGCGGGACATCGCGTGCTGATCGCGCTTGCGCTCAAAGATGACGAGGCGCTTGCGTCGGGCCGGGCGGCGTTTCCGCGCAAGGTGTTTGTGGAGCT
>JASHUF010000287.1 GCA_030040175.1 Acidobacteriaceae bacterium | reverse complement strand
TCAACGATCAGGCGCGGCACCTGTTCTATCTTTACGGCGCCAGCGGCGGCAGCACCAGCACCCATGGGGGCATGGGCGTGGCTGCGGCCTGGACGCCGGACTCGCAGACGCTGTACATCTACGACAATGCGCAGTTCAACACGCCGGCAAGCTGCCCCGCGCCGCTGATCACCGGCCATACCGACACACTTTACGCGTACAACGCCAATACAGGCTGGACGGTTGAACCGTTGCCGCCTAGCCCGCCGCTGCCGCCCGGCGCGCTGCCCTCCTGCACTTCCGAACCCAATACCGCGCCGCCCTTGATGATGCAGACTCCGGCGATTACCGTGCCCAGCGTGGGCGCCTATCTGCCGGGAAGCGCCAGCGCTGCGCATACATGGTGCCCGACGGGGACCGTGGGGAACAGCGAGAGCATCCAGTTCTACCCGGAGGACCCGAACGCGGCCGATGTGACAGTGCCGGCCGATGTGCTGGGGGCAAGCCTCGACGGGAAGCATATTCTGGCCGCCACGGAAAGCGGGGGCGAGATTGCGCTCGCCGATATTGGAGTGACGATTCCGACGGCCGCGTGTCCGGAGACGACGACGGGCTCAGGCGCAAGCCAGGTGCAGACACTCGCGGCGCTCTCCACCGATCCCATGCTGAATGGCCTGGCAACCCTGAACGGAGGGGCCGGCGTGACGATTTCAGCCGTGAACCAGGTGGTGACCGGGGAGACGCCCACGGCGGCCGGGGTGGGCACGGCGCAGGGCATCGCCTTTTTCACCTACACGAGCAGCTCGACGGGCGGTGGAGCGGTTCTGCCGTATTACCTCCCCGTAACCGGCGGCGCCGGCACGCCGGGCACGGTGACGCTCAGCGATTGCCTCCCCACCACGAGCTCCGGCGCGCCGAATCCGGCATATCCGTGCAATTCGAACATTCTGGCGCCGCTGGCGGGCGCGTTCTCGCAGGATGACACGACCTTCTTTGTCTCCACGGCCGGAGATAACATGATTCACTTCATCAGCATTCCGTCCACCATTACCGGTACTGCCGTGCCCGCGGATGGGCAGCAGATCAGCCCCAATCTTCCGGCGTGCCTGCCGGTTGCCGACGGCGGTGTGGATGCAGGCTGCGTCAATCCCAATCCCTCGGCCACCATCGTGCCCGCCACGGCCATCGCGGTGAAGCCGCGCTCGATCACGTAGGCCGGGCGCAAACTGCGCGGCCCATACAGGACAACCTTGCACGATAAAATCGATGCATGGTGAAGGGTCTCTCCTTTCTGCGGCCGGCGGCGGACGCGGCGGCTTTCGAGCGGTTGAGCGGGTTTTTCGCCGCTCTCGGCTTTGCGCCCGGCAAGGGATGGGAAGAGCAGGGCAGCCGCGGAGCGTCCTTCCTTGCGCCGCTGGGCAATCTTGAACTTGTTTTGGGCAGGATGCCTTCTACTGCCGAAATCCTGATCGAAGTCACATCGCTCGATGCCGCGCATCAGGCCGCGGAGAGCTGGCTGCGCGCGCAGGGCGGCGACGCCGCAGTTTCCCGTCTTTCACCCATCGAAGAGACGGGATGGAAGTCGCGGCTCTTCACGGTTGAACCCGAGCCGGGGTTTGCGCTCAGCTTCTGGGCCTGGAGCGATCCGGCGAAGGGCAAAGCGGTGGCTCTCGAAGGCGATCTCTCGGCGCAGGGCATGAAGTTCGCTGTGGTTGTCGCCCGCTGGAATGCGGTGATCACCGACCGCCTGCTCGAGGGCGCACTCGACGCTCTGCTGCGCAGCGGCGCCCGGCGGGCAGACATCCAGGTAATCCGCGTACCCGGAGCGTGGGAGATTCCGGCCGCGGCCCGCACCGTTGCCAATCTCGGTCTCGAGGACGCGATCATCGCCCTGGGCTGCCTGCTGCGCGGCGAGACCGCGCACTACGAAGCCATTTACAACGAAGTCGCGCGCGGCATCGGCCAGTCGCAGCAGGAGACGGGCATTCCCCACAGCTTCGGCGTGCTCACCTGCGAGACCCTGGAGCAGGCGCTGAACCGGGCCGGCGTCAAATCCGGGAACAAGGGCTTCGAGGCTGCCGCGGCGGCTATTGAAATGGTGAGCCTCGCGCGGAAGCTCGCCCCGGGCGGTCCGGCTTGACCTCGGGGCAACGCCGTACCTCGGGCCGGCGCAAGGCGCGCGAGCTGGCCATGCAGATGCTGTTTCAGGCCGATCTCGGGCGTCAGACGCCGGACCAGGTTCGCGCAACCTTCTGGAATTCCGCCGGCGAAGTGGCGCCGGAGGTTCGCGGCTTTGCCGAAGACTTATTCCGCGTAGCCGCGGCCGAGCAGGAGAAAATCGACGAACTGATTACCGCGCACTCCACCAACTGGCGTCTCGAGCGCATGCCGGCCGTGGACCGCAATCTGCTGCGCATGGCGGTGGCGGAGATGCTCGGCTTCAAATCCACGCCGTTTCCCGTGGTGCTCAATGAGGCGCTCGAAATCAGCCGCCGCTACTCCGCTCCCGAATCGACCCATTTTCTCAATGGGGTCCTCGATTCCATCGCCCATAGCCTTCTGCCGAAGTAATTTCCTCCTTCCCTGCTGGTATTCTTGATGCCGTGGCCGTCCGTCTTCATTTCAAGGGCCTGGTGGCGATCGTTCTTCTTCTTCCCTTCGCGCTCATTGCCTGCCACAACGAAGAGCAGGCGGTCGAGGGGGTTGCCCGGGATGCCGTCAAGGCGGAAAAGCAGGCGCAGGCCGCGGCCACGGAACGTGACCAGGAACGCGCCGCGCTGGCGCAGATTCCCGTCCCTACCAAGAGCCTCTACATCGATGTCCACGAGCCCGCCCAGTGGGCGAATCCGTTTCTTGCCGTGGGCCCGGATACGATCACGCTGCGCATCGTGATGGCGGACGCCAACCCCAGCCCCGTGGGCGAAGGAACGTTCCTGCGCCCGGCGGCGGCGCGCCGGCAGGAGCTCGAGTTGCATCCTTCCGATCTGGCCAGGGCCATTTCCGCCATCCCCGCCGGCGCCTGGCCGTATGGCCGGGTGATCGCCATTGCCGAGTCGCCCGAGGCCCCGCGCAAGGATCGCATCCGCGTGCGGCGCAACGTGGAAGCCGCTATCCAGCAGCTCAATGACCTGGGCGTGGTGGTGGAGGAGTGGCCGGGACGCTGATGCAGCAAGGTAGCCCGCGCTCTCAGACACGTTACCATTCCTCCGTGAGCACTTCGCCTTTTTCCATCCTCACGAGCCCGCTCGAGCATGAACGTTTTTCCGCGCATCGCGAGCTCGAGTCCCTGCTCAGGAAGAATCTTCGCGGCGAGGTTCGCTTCGATTTGAGCTCCCGCGCTCTCTATGCTGCGGATGCCTCGAATTACCGCCAGCTTCCCATCGGCGTCGTCTTTCCCCGCGACGCCGCCGACGTGGAAGCAGCGTTGGAGGCCTGCCGCACAACCGGCGCGGCGGTGCTGCCGCGCGGCGCCGGCACCAGCCTCGCCGGCCAGTGCGTGAATGTGGCCGTGGTCTTCGACTATTCACGGCACATGAACGCGCTCACCGCAATCGATCCCGAGGCCAAACTGGCGCGCGTCGAACCGGGGATCGTGCTCGACCGCCTGCGCGATGCCGCGGAGGCACATCATCTTACCTACGCGCCCGATCCGGCAACGCACTCGCGCTGCACGCTGGGCGGCATGATGGGCAACAACAGCTGCGGCGTGCACGGTCTTCTGGGAGGCAAGGTCGCCGACAATGTGGAATCGCTCGACATTGTGCTTTACGACGGTACGCGCCTCAGCGTAGGCGCCACGCCACGGGATAAGCTCGACGCGCTCGTGCA
>JASHUF010000286.1 GCA_030040175.1 Acidobacteriaceae bacterium | reverse complement strand
GACCTGGGTTTCATTGCGGAAACCATCGGGAAAGAGCGGCCGGATGGGACGGTCAATCTGGCGCGCGGTGAGAATCTCCTTTTCGCTGGGACGGCCTTCGCGCTTGATAAAACCGCCGGGAATGCGGCCGCCGGCGTAGGTGTACTCACGGTAATCGACGGTGAGGGGAAAGAAATCGATGCCTTCGCGGGCATCGGGCGAAGCCACGGCGGTGGCCAGGACGACGGTTTCGCCGGTGGTGACCAGTGCGGCGCCGGAGGCTTGCTTGGCTAAACGGCCGGTCTCAAAGACCAGACGCTTGCCGCCGGCAAGCTCGACGGCTACTTCATGCTTGGTAGACATACATTGTCCTCATTTCAGTTTTTTCGCTTGGGAAACTTGGGTGGAGAGAGCGCCGGAAAGCGCGCGCGGCGAAGCCGGGACCAGGCGCGGGCGTGGTTGAAACCGTGCTGCGCGGCCAATAGCAATGCGCAAGCCCTGGCGGGAAGTTGGCTTTGCCAGGTTCACGACGGCCCCGCAGGTTGAGGCAAGCAGGGGCCGCGACCGATAACGGGACAATTCCCGCACTTGGGCGCTTCCGGTTCAATGCAGGCTTTCTGGATTACTTGCGAAGACCGAGTTTGCCGATTACGTCGCGGTAACGGTCCGAATCGTGGGACTTCAGGTAATCCAGCAGGCGGCGGCGCTTGCTGACCAGCATCAGGAGGCCACGCCGGGATGCGTGGTCTTTCTTATGAGCTTTGAAGTGCTCGGTCAGGTCGCCGATCCGCTCGCTCAAAATCGCGATCTGGACTTCCGGCGATCCGGTGTCCTTCTCGTGGGTGCGGAAGCGTTGGATCAGGTCAGTCTTCTTTTGCGTCGCCAGCACGGCGTCAGGTACTCCTCGTTTTCTCTCAGGTCCACTCTCAAGTGTCTACCAAAAGATTAACACGAATGGAAATCCGTGTGGAAGTCCGGCCGCCGCCCCTGTGCGATCTGCCTGCCGGACGGGCAGTTCAAAAAAACGCCATGCCCGGCCCTCCACCGTGTATAGTGTTTTTCTCTCCCGAATCATCCGCCTTCCGCATTCAGCCGGAGCATGTGCTCTCATCCACGCCGGCCAGGTTAACCAGCAGTCCAACACGAAAAAGGAGGAGAAAATGGCCGATTCATCACTGACCGGAATCGCGAAGGGATCCGCCGGCTGGGCCGTCGCATTCAGCGTCCTGCTGAGTGTGGCCGGCATTCTGGCCATTGTCATTCCGCCTGCGGCAGGCATCGCAGTGGCCGTTCTTGTCGCCTGGCTCCTGGTTCTAGGCGGCGCTGCGCACCTGGTCCTCGCCTGGCATGTACGCTCAACCGGAGGCCTCGTCTGGGAGCTTCTCGTCGGCCTGCTTTATCTCGCTGTGGGAGTTTACCTGCTGGCCAGGCCGGCCGTTGCCCTCGCCTCGCTCACGCTTCTTCTGGCGAGCTATCTCTTTGCCAAAGGCATTCTGGTGCTCATTCTGGCCTTCCGCATCCGCCGCTTGCCAGGCGCCGGGTTCCTCTTTTTAGACGGCGTGATCGCGCTCATCCTGGGCGCCATGATCGGGCTGAGCTGGCCCTCGAGCAGCGAATGGGCCATCGGCACCCTGATCGGCGTGAGCATGTTCTTTGCAGGATTTACCCGTCTTCCGATGGCTCTTGCGGCGCGGCGTCTCCTCGCCAAGGCGGCGTAGGCGCCTGCATCGCCGGCGGGGCATGCGCCGTTCTACAATTGGCGCTACCTACACAACACACGCGCAACGCGGAGGGACCATGCGTACGATGTGCCTGCGGCCCGCTTGCCTCACCTTGACTTGCGGAGCCGGCCTGCTTTTCTGTGTTTCTTTCCCCCCGCTTCATGCCGCTTCGAAGATCGCGCGCGGCCAGACGCGCACCTATTATGTGGCCGCCGACGAAGTGGAGTGGGACTACGCGCCCAGCGGCCGCGACGAAGCCATGGGCATGCCGTTCGATGCCATTGCGAGGGGCTTTACCGAGCCAGGTCCGCATCAGATCGGGCGCGTGAACAAGAAGGCCGTCTATCGCGAGTACACCGACGGCACATTTACTACGCTCAAAGCACGCGCTCCCGAGGAACAATATCTCGGCATTCTGGGGCCGGTTCTGCGCGCCGAAGTAGGCGACACCATCAAGGTGGTGTTCAGGAACAACGCCACCCACCCGTTCGGCATGCACCCGCACGGCGTGCTCTACGCGAAGGATTCCGAGGGCGCGGACTATAACGACGGCACCAGCGGCGCGGACAAGGAAGACGCGTGCGTGGCGCCGGGCGCGACGCATACCTATATTTGGCAGGTTCCCGAGCGCGCGGGACCGGGCCCCAACGATCCCAGCTCCATCTTCTGGCTCTACCACTCGCATTGCGACGAGCTGCGCGACGTGGCCTCCGGCCTCTTCGGCATGATGGTGATCACGCGGCGCGGGATGGCGCTGCCCGACGGCCGGCCCAAAGACGTGGACCGCGAGTTTGCCACCATGTTCATCGCCATCGATGAGAACGAGAGCTGGTATCTGGACGACAACATTCGTGCGCATTGCACCGATCCCAACGGTGTGAAAAAGGCTGAGCTGGGCCTCCTCACGCCTCTGGGCTATTACACTCCGGCGACCACTTCGGGATTCATCTCCACCAACATCAAGTGGACGATCAATGGCTACATCTACGGCAACATGCCCATGATGACCATGAAGAAGGGCGACCGCGTGCGCTGGTACGTGGCCACGCTGGGCGACTTCAACAATGCGCACACACCGCACTGGCATGGCAACACGGTGCTGGTTGCCGGGCAGCGCACGGATGTGCTGGTGGTGACGTCGGCGCAGATGATCACGGCCGACATGGTGCCCGATGCGCCGGGCATCTGGCTCTACCACTGCCACATCAGCGACCACATGCTGGCGGGGATGGACGCGCGGTACCAGGTGCTCGATCGGTGAGGCTCGCGATCGATTTCCGCGATCAGTTTCCGCGATCGATTTCGGTGATCAGGGGGCGCCGAAGCGGAAGAGGCGGTTGTCGAAGCGCTCGCGGATGACGGAGACAACTTTGACGTGACGAGCTTCAGGATGCTCAGGATTCAGAATCACGTTCCATGTGCGCGGCATGATGGCCGAAGGCACGCGCGCCAGCGGCGTTTCGCGAGAAGTAAGCCATGCATCGCCAATATTCCGCGTTGACTCCTGCTCATCTCTCCACGCAACTTCCAAGGGCGGCAGGAGCTCCCGGACGCTGGGTTCTTCCGGGGCTTCGATCTCCAGGAGAGAAAAGGTCGAAGGCAGTTCGTCTCCCTTGTCTTTCAGATGCACCAGCACTTCAAGCATTGCGCCGGCCGGAGATTCCGTCAGGTAGACAATGCGACGGCCGCGGCTGCTCCACCTCGATGCGAAGTTCTCCCCGCCCCAGCCGCCCAGATCCGTGTGGTTGCTGATGCGCCAGAGGGTCTTCATTTGTCGTCGCGCCTAAGCGAAAACGCCTTCGTCGATCTGGTAGAGAAATTCTTCAACGGCGTGTTCGCCTGCCTCGGTCTTGAGCAACACGAGCGGCGTTCGATCCTGAAAGCGATCCTTCGGGCGCATCAACCAGCCGCGACCGTCATCGGCATTGCCGTAGATCTTGGCCGCGAGCTCGTAGATGCGCGCGACGCGGGCGAGCCGGTCCGATTCCTCCACGTTCAGCGGCTGCCTTTGCTGACGCCTGTGCTTGAGCGTGCGCGGGGGAATGACAACCTCCAGCAGGTTCTTCAGCGGGATTCCCGAGTACGCCGAGAACTGCTCCAGCGTGGCCAGCGGAAGGCCGCGCTCGATCTCGCGCCAGTCGTAGGTGAAAGGCGGTGGGGATGCGGGGATGGCGGCGGCTTGGCTCACGAGGGACATTATGCCACAAATTGCGCGGCATTTTGTCCTAATCATATAAAGCTAATGACTTTATAAGCTTAGAGGATTCATGGCGCCGGCGCGGCAGCCCAGTAATGGTCCCGCGCCACGATGCGGGCGCCGTAGTCCTCGGCGGTGCGGACGCGGAGGGTATGCAGGCCGGGAGTGGGGTTGGAGGGGCTGAAAGTGATGAGATAGCGGTTGCGCGCGTGTTTGGCGGCGTCGACCACGCGGGCCTCGAATTTCTTGTCGCCGGTGAAGGTGGTGTACTCGCCGCCGCTCATCTGCGCGATCTCTTTGGTCACGTTTTTCTTGAGGGCCTTCACCGGCATGGCGAGGGCCGAGACCATGTTGAGAGTGCGGTCGTCGCCGTTGTCCTTCACGTCGTGCGCGAACTCGGCGCGGCCGGGCGAAAAGGAGACGCTGAGCACGAGCACGTCAGAGCGGCCGACTTGTTCGATCAGCTGAGCGGGGCGCGCGTGCTTGCTGCCGTGGTCGCGCTCCTCGCTGATGAGGAGAAGGACGCGGCGGAATTCCTTGGGCTGCGATTCGAGGAGATTGACGGCGTAACTGACGGTATCGAGAATAGCGGCTCCGCCGTCGCCGGGCTCAAGGTTTTTGAGCTCGCCGTTCACTTCGTCGCCCGCGTGGGTGAAGTCCTGGATAAGCTGCGGCGTGGAATCGAAGCCGACCAGAGCCACGCGGCTGCGCGGATCGGAGAGAAAGAGATCGAGGAGGGGCCCGAGCTTGGCAAGCTTGTCGAACTCGAGCACGCTGGCGCCGCCGAGATCGACGGCGACCACGAGAGCGACGGGCGCCGTGTCCATCTCTTCCTGCACGCGGATGGTTTGCGGGACGCCGTTGTCCTCGAGGATGAAATCTTTCTGCTTGAGGCCGTAGAGAATCTCGCCGTCGCGCTTCTCGACCAGCGTAGGAACGAGAACCTCGGTCGTGGTTACGCGCAACGTGGGCGCGGGACCCTGCGCGCCGGGCATGGGTCTGGGCGGCTCGATGGGCGGAAGATTCTGCGATGAAGACTTCTGCGCGGCGGCGGCCGAAGGCGAGGCGAGCACGAGCAGAAACAGAAAGAGGCAGCCGAATCGCATCAGCAAAAGTGGCTCCCGGAGAGCGGGCCCTGCAAGGATTTTCCCCCGCATTCCTTTTCGATGGACGGATTCATGCGGCGGAGGGTGAGGCGGCGGGATGAGCCGCGTCAAAATGCGCGTGGTCGAGCGCGGCACGGAGGGCGAAGAAGGCGGGCGTGGGGTTGAAGTCGTCGTCGAAGGGCAAAGGACGCTGGCGCGCGCCGCGCAGAAGTGCGTTGTCCTGTCTCCAGGGCGAGTTGAGCCACGAGTATGCGCTGGTGATGCCCCAGGTGAGCGCGATGGGCACATTGGGCTCGGCGAGCACCCGGTCGAGGTAGTCGCGGTAAATCCGGGCCACGAGCTCGTCGCGTTTTTCCTGGTTGAGATCGAGTCCGTGGCAGTTGACGTCCATCTCGGTGACAAAGACCTGGAGGCCCATCTGCGCGCAGGTGCGGATGAACGCGGTGAGGCTGGCTCCGGGCTTCGGGTCGGCCGCGTGGAGATGGCTCTGGATGCCGAGGGCGCCGACGGGCACGCCGGCGGCTTTGAGCCGGCGCAGAAGCGCGAGAACCTGGCGGCGTTTTTCCACCTGCCGCCGCTGGTCGGTCTCAATGTCGAAATCGTTGTAGGTGAGGATGGCTTCGGGATCGGCCTCGGCGGCGGTGCGGAAGGCCAGCTCGATGTAATCGGGGCCGATGAGCTGGAGCCAGGGCGAGTTGCGCAGGCCGTCGGGGCGGCCGTCGGCGGGGTTGACGGCTTCATTGACCACGTCCCAGCTCTGCATGCGGCCGCGAAAGTGGCTGACAACGGTGCGGATGTGATCGGTGAGAAGCTGGCGCGCGTTTTGCCGGGTCGCCGTCAAAGAGAACCAGGACGGCAGTGACTCATGCCAGCAAAGGTTGTGGCCGCGGACGTGCTTTAGGGTGAGCCTGGCGAAGTGCATCAGGCGATCGGCCTGGCTGAAGTCAAAGCGCGTTGGCGAGGGCCGAAGCGCGCCCCACTTCATGGCGTTTTCCGCCACCACGATGCCGGTCTGGCCGGCGAGGAGACAGGTATAAGCGTCAGTGCTACGGCCGGAGGCGAGTCCGTCGAGATCGAGAAGCTGCGTATCGACGGCGGCGCCGTAGAGAAGGCCGTGCGCCGCGGCGTGCGCCTGAAGAGAATTCGCGCCGGCGACGGCGGACTGGGTCGCGTTGGCGTAGCGGTCGCGGCTCTGCACCCAGGCACGGCGGGCAAGCGTGGCTACTTCGCCGCCCAGGACCGCAAAAGCCCCGACCCCGAGCGCGTTCCACGCGAACTGGCGGCGGGTGAGGCGGATTGAAGGCGGTTGTGGCATCGATGGAGGGATTCGCTCAGGCGCGCCGCCGGGTTTCCCGCTCAAGCTGATGGGTCCAGCCGAGAAAACTCAGAAGCTCCCAGCGCGAGGCCCAGAAGAAAGCGAAAAAGCCGGAAGCGGAGAGTTTTTCCGCCCAAATGCCGGAGAAGGTTTCCACGCGCCAGCGCAGGTACTCGCTCTTCCACGGGCGGAAGCGATGGCCGCGGGTGGCGTTCCAGAGAAAGCGCAGCGAAGCGAACAAAACCGGTCTTCCTCCCCCCTGAGTATAGAGGAGAGAGGAGAGAGGTGCGCGCTCGCGGCGCGGCGGTCAGTCGGGCAGCTTGGTGAAGAGGTCGTTCTGGTCGGAGCTGAGCTGCGCGATGACGTCTTCGAGAGCGGTTTGCTGGGTTTCCGCGAGCGCGAGCTGCGTGGAAACCTGGGCCACATCGGCCTGCATCAGGTTAGTCTGCGCGGTGGTGAGCTGGGTCTGCTCGCTGGTCACCGCGTCAGAGGCAGTGTTGAGTGCAGTGATGGAGTTGTCGATGGTGACGCGCTGCTGGGAGACATAGTTGAGGGCGGAGTTCAGCGCCGAGGTGTCGCTGGCGGCCTGCTGGGTGTTGACGGCGCCGCTCGAAAGGTCGGCGACGAGATTGTTGAGCGCGGCGAACACGTTGTTCGAGCCGGAGCCGAGAAAGATCTGGTTGCCGGGCACATTCAACTGGATCTTTTC
>JASHUF010000031.1 GCA_030040175.1 Acidobacteriaceae bacterium | reverse complement strand
GGGCGCTCTCCACCAGAAAGGCGAATTCTCATTCAAGCGGCCCTGGATCAAAACTGGTGCGCGATGATTATTGGCGGCGGCAGCCAAATCCTTAATACCTGCTGCAGCTAGTATGGACGCATAAGACCAGGAATATGAAGGGACGTCAGTGATGTTGGCGTAGTTAAACGGGGTATTGTATTTGCGACTGAAATTGGCGCCGGGATAGAGTGATCGGATCAGCGTTTCTGCAGTTGGAAAGCCGGTAAGAAGATTGGCGAACTCGGCAGGAACAAACAGTTGCTGCTTCTGGAGCGCGGTTATGAGGCGATCGCGATCTGCAGCGCTCCGAGTGCTCATGAACTGTTCCAGGCACCATTCGCCATCCATGCTGAAACGAAAATCAGGATGCTTGGATACGAACTCCATTGCCTCGTCAATGACGCGCGCCTGCCTCGCCGCGACCTTTGCCTGATAGTCCGTGAAGCCGACGTCCAAGTGGATATGTGGCACCATGAAAAGCGTCCACTTCTTTTGTGGTGCAATCTCTTGCTCCGCGTCCACATTCGTGACGCCGGTTTGCCAGGTCACTTTGGCAACTGAATGAGGAGGAAACTCATTTACTTCAAACGTGATCCTTGCTTCACCGAAATCGCGGGAAACTCCGATCGTTTTCTTGTATGTCTGGCCGCCAAGGAGTAACGATACGGTGCCTTCTGCACTGATTTCGTCTCTGCTTCGTATGGTTACATTCACGAGCTCCGCAACTCCGCCTTCGTGCTTTCGGAAAAAGACCGTGGGCTCGATTCGCGTTGAATTGTCACTGTCGACGGATTTCCCTTCCACACGATCCAACTCCACCGCATCGTAAGTAAAACCGGCATCTGGAATTGTCTCAACCGCTTCTTCAACGGCCTGCAATGTAATTGTGTTCAGGCCTTGATGCAGGAATGAGCCGGGAAAGGCAGCTACAACGTCGGCGTTTGAATAGACAGGGTCGAACGCTGCTGTTGTATCTCCCATGCGATAATCGAGCTTTGGTTCTGGGTAATAGACCCCCGACTTGTTATTGATTGCAACCCGCAGGGAGGGGACGCTCGTCTGTTCGAAGAGCAAGGAGACCTTGAGCTTATAGATGGGCCAAGGAGTTTCACGGAGCTGAAACTCGATCGATCTGGAACTGGCAGCATTATCCTTGACATTCTCCAGCTGTGCCGCTGGGATCGCGGGCTGAAAAGCGTACCAATCCTTCGCCGCAATACTATGTCCGATCACATAGCGTGCATCAGCGTCTGGTCGACTGTGCGAGAACTCCGCAGAAGATCCATCAAATACACCAATGCGAAATACGCAGTCTCCAACCGGCATCTGTCGCGCCGGCTGAATTCCATATGACATTGCGCAGAGAAAAGTTCCAGCGGCTGATACAAGGACCACTTTGCGATACTTGAGCAATTTGGGTCTCCATCTCCACTATGGAAATCGGACTTGAAACTGTCTCAACGAACTGGGTGTTGATTATAGTGTGCAGTCATAAGACGAATGCCCACTGCACGGCGCCGGTTGGATCGAGAACCGTGCCGGTAATGAGTCCGTTCGTGCTTTGCCCCATTTCCATCATGCTCAACGCAGCAGGCACAATCAATGTCGATAACCGCAATCTCCCAACCTGCCTCCCCAAAACGCCTCTCGTCGCGTAGCTGCTTTTTTTGAGCGCCTCACCGCACCTTTGTGTCACCAAGCCGTCGCGTCGTCCGCACACGGGGCCCTGCATTGGGACTGCTCAAAGACGGACATTTTGGATCAGGATGAGCATAATAAGGCCATTTGTATGCTGGCAAGGGCCTTTTAGCGTACAAAACAGACCTTTTTGCGCACTTGCGGTTTGTCCGCTGCATCGCCTCCTTCATTCTTTCTGCGTGTATAGTTGCAAGTGAACATTTTCCGCTCCATCCGTGAAGAGCAATGAGGACAAAGGCAAAACGAAAAAGAGTCAGGCACATCGCGTTGGCGCTGCCCCTCGACGTGGTCTTTGTTGAGCGCCTGTTGCCAGGCATCCTGGACTTCGCCAGAAATCAGGGCGGATGGGTATTCACGCAGATTCCGGAGCGTCTGACACCCTCCTTTGAATGGCTACGGAACTGGGAGGGCGACGGAGCCTTTGTGTTGATCGGCAGCCAGGCCGATGTCAAAGTGGCGAGGTCACTCGACATTCCAATTGTGAATGTAGGCGGGTACGTCCGAGACGAGCGGATTCCGACTGTCACTCTGGATCAGCAGATGGTTGGGCGCCTGGCAGCGGAGCATCTCCTGGCGCGGCGGTTTCGCCGGTTCGGCTATTACGGAGTCCGCGGCCTCTGGTATAGCGAGCAACGCAGGATTGGATTTGAGTCCGCGATTCGGGAGGCCGGGTATGTCTGCAGTTCCATCGGCGGTACCACTTTGGCCCGATCGGCGCGTGATCTGCGCCGCGTGGCAGGAGAGCTCACGCGCTGGCTGCGACCACTTCAGCCCCCGGTCGGTATCCTGGCCAGCTGGGATCTTCGCGCGCAGATGCTGAGCGAAGCGTGCAGAATGATCGGTCTTCGAGTGCCGGAGGACGTAGCCATTATCGGCGTGGACAATGATCCAATCGCATGCGAGTTCTGTATCCCGCAGTTATCGAGCGTCTCGCGCAATGATCGGGAATTGGGCTGGCAGGCGGCAAGTCTGCTTTCTCAGCTGCTGGAGGGCAAACGGGCTTCAAAGCTTCCGATTCTCATTCCTCCCGACCGTGTAGTGGCGCGTCAATCCACTGACGTTCTGGCGATCGAGGACGCTGAGATCGCAACTATAGTGCAGCAGATTCGAGATCACTTGAACCAAGTGTTTGGTGTGGAGCGTATGTTGCCATTGAGTATTTTATCGCGCCGGCAACTCGAACAGCGATTTCGCAGGAGCGTTGGAAGCTCGCCCTATGCGTTTCTCAACGAGCTTCGAGTGGAAAGGGCAAAGATGCTGCTTACTGAATCGCGTAAACGAACGCTGACAAGAATCGCTTCAGAATGCGGCTTCAGTGAACTTCGACGCTTCCGGACGGTTTTTTCGCGCCTCACAAAGGTGAGTCCCGGGGAATATCGTCGCAATCATCTTAAGCCGACCACGAATCATTGACATCAGGTAACGAGATCGAGTCGCAATTCCGATGCCGACAAGGTTTTAACAAACGCAGTCCCAAACCTTCCACGCTTGGTGAAGTCGTCCTGTCGCCGGAGCAGCAGTGATACACGGCGACGTTGAGAGCGGCGATCAGATCGTCAATACTGAGTTCAGGAAGCGGCGGCATGTCCTGCATGATCGATCCTCCAGTGGGCGGGTTGCTTCGCGCCGCCCGCCCGCGAATTGTGCGGCGTGCTCTTGCGCCGCAATCGCCCACCAGGTGCGGATGAGTTACCTGCATGGCATGCCTCCTCTTTCACTGTTTCTTCATCGTTCGCCAGGCCGAGTGACAACTTGGCCCGACTCTTAGCTGCTATGCGGGGGAAGGAGCGTCAAACCGCACTTGGCCGCGGCCGTGAGCACTCTAGCCATGAACGCGTCATTCATAGGTGGCATCGCGTCTGGCCATTCGGCGGCAGGATAGAATCCTTCTTCAAAGAACTGCTCCAGGCCAGCCGGTGCAGCCATAACCAGAAACTTTGCATCCACGTTCCCCGTGTTCTGGAAGTAATGCATAACGCCGCGAGGGAGCTTGACCATGTCGCCTGGCGACGCAGTCAGCGTCTTGTCGCCGACCTGGATAGTCAGTGTTCCCTCCTGGAGGTAGAAGGTTTCGTCTTCGCGGCTATGAATGTGCGGAGGGTTGCCGCAGCCCGGCGGAACAGTCGCCTCTGCCATGAAAAAGGCGCCGCCGGTTTGTTCGCCGGTGAGAAGTACTGTGACCTGATCGATGGGACTCTTGTAGGATCGACCGGTCCCGGCCGGCACGTAAGTGACTTGGCTCTGCTCCAATGACGCGGAGGTTACATCCGCACCCCGGGCTGCTTCGACAGCGTTGCGTTGATCGTGGTTCCTTGCCTGTTGCGTATTTGGCTTCAGGCCTTCGTGGGCGTTTTCAACGAGCGTGAGTGACATGATTTGTTTTCTCCTGTACCCAAAGTAGCCCAAGCCAGAAATGCGCGTTCCTAAATACTTCCTAAGGTGTTCTTAAATCTTTCCTACGGTGCCTATCCTCGGTGCTACCATCGGCTTTGGGATTATTCGCCAGGAGGTCCAGGTGGCTGGGTCTTCCCCATTCCTTGAAATCAGCGACAGAATCAGAGCCCACATCATTGCGGACACGGGCACCATCCTTGTGGGCACGCGCGACGCCCAACTGACTCCCGAGATCACGCGCGGTTGGGGGCCCTCGATCCTGCCAGATCGCCGTACCATCGATTTGTGCATTTCGCTTTCCGCCGGAGCGAAAACGCTGGAGAACCTCCGCGATCACGAAGAAATCGCGGTTACATTCCACCAGACCGTGAATTACAAGACTGTGCAGCTGAAGGGGCGGTTTCTCGAGTCCGGCGATCTCACTCCGCAAGATTGGGAGTCGTTCGAGCGCCAGAAGAATGTATTGACGGAACAGGCGAAGCAGCATGGCATCCCGCTGGAGATCGGCTTCAGGATCTTGGCTCTCGATCCCGTCAGGATCCGGTTCGCTGTGCAACAAGCATTCGAACAGACGCCGGGGCCGGGAGCTGGGAGCGCATTGTGACTGCGCCGCCAACGTTGCCCGTTTCCCTCGAAAACATAGAGACATGTTTTGAAGGCGTCATCCCCAGCCCCTTCTGCACCTGCTCGGCCAGTGGAATGCCGAACATCACCTATTTGTCCATCGTTCATCGAGTGGATTCAAATCACGTCGCGCTATCGTTCCAATTCTTCAACAAGTCCAGAAAGAACCTGCTCGAAAACCCAAAGGCCCAGGTACTCGTGGTTGAACCTGCAACATTCAGGCAGTTTCAACTCGACCTGATCTACGAAACCACTTTGACAGAAGGCCCCATTTTTGAGCGCCTGCGCATCAATCTCGACGCAGTTGCCTCGCAGATCGGAATGTCCCAGATCTTTTCATTGAGCGGTGCCGACATTTTTCAGGTTCTCAGCTGCCGGCCCGTGGCGGGTAACTTTCCAGTAGGCACTCAACCGCCCTTGGCCGATCATTTGCAAGGTCTGGATGCGCTTACGGAACGTCTGACCGCCTGCCGCGATCTTGACGCCCTTCTGAACGCTTCGCTTGAGCAACTGTCCTCTCTCTTCAGGTATAACCATAGCTTCCTTCTGGTTCCAGACGAGGAAGAAAGACGCCTCTACACGATCGCCAGCCGGGGGTTTCCGGCTTCGGGCGTCGGCTCAGAAGTGGCCATCGGCGAAGGTATTATCGGCATTGCGGCCGCGCAACGTTCTCCAATCCGCAACTCCAATTTGGCTCGGGAGATGGCCTATTCGCGCCTGGTGCGCAGCGGCGTCGAAAACCTGGGCGATGAATCATCGCTTCGACGTGAGATCCCCCTGCCCGGACTGGCGAACGCCGGCAGCCAGCTCGCTGTTCCCTTGCTCGCGCACAATCATCTGTTAGGGGTGCTGTGTTTGCAGAGCGAAGACACTGGGCGATTCACGGCGGTTGACGAGCGTCTGGCACTGGTTGCTGCTCGCCAAATCGCGGCCACCATGGCGATGATCCGGCTCGAAGCCGCCAGGGAGCCCGACGCACCCCGTCCCGATCATCCTGGAATTGCGCACCAGACCGGACCGCGTTCGGTGATCAAGCACTATGAATCGGATAACAGTGTCTTCATTGACGATGCCTACCTCGTCAAGGGTGTGCCGGGCCGCATCCTGAGGAAGATCGTGTATACCTATTTATCCGATGGCCGCAGCGAATTCACAAATAAGGAAATCCGCCTGGACTCGACCTTGCAGCTGCCCGGCTTCAAGGACAACCTTGAAACAAGGCTGATTCTGCTGCGACGCCGCATCGAGGAGCGTTGCGACTTCCTCCAAATCGTTTCAACGGGCCGTGGCCGATTCCGCTTTGATGTCAGACGGCAGCTAAAACTGGAGTCGCTCCCTTGAAGCGCGAGAATTTCAAGCGGTGAATTCCTCGCCCGTTTGGAATTGCAGTGCGCAGGGCTGACAATTGCGTAATGGACCGCCGATTTCTTGCCTGTGCTTCGCCAAAATACCGATCTAGCGAAGAATCAACCAGATGAATAGCGAATTTCGTTTGGCTCCTGGACTAGGAGCGGAACACTTCAACCGACGGTAGATGCTTTTGTAAATGGTCTTGGATCTGGAGCGCGGCGAGAAACCCAATATCGACGCACCTTTCGGCACTCGGACACCTGGGCTAACGCATTTTCTGAGTAGCTGTATCCCGAAGACGGAAGGCAGAGTCGACGCGACCAACAGGGAGCGGCGACCTTACGAGGAAAGGAAAAGGACACAGTAACTCAGAAAATGCCGTAATACCAGCTGGTTGGGCGCGTTCTCTTGTAAACCACTGAAACAAATGGTCGGGGAGAGAGGATTTGAACCTCCGACCCCCTGGTCCCGAACCAGGTGCTCTACCAGGCTGAGCCACTCCCCGACGTGTTGGCCTCTTCATTCTACTGCGCGCCCGGCGAGGGGGGCAAACCGGAAGATTCGGACTCTCGGCGACGGCAATCGGGAAGGTCAATCTGCAGGCCGGCCGCAAAACCCCGCTTCGAATACTGACACTTTCATCGGGAATCCTTTGGGATTTCCCGGTGCTTGCAGAAGGACGGCTTGGTCACGCGACCAGCTTCAGGCGCACGGCGATTCTGTAACTGTCGGAGACGGGGATGTCCTCATAGACGTAGAGCACTTCGGTCACTTCGCCGATGCCGCAGCGATAGAGCACACGCTCGCCCACCCTCGGAATCGGCGGGCACTCCGAGGCCTCCCCGATAAAGAAGTCGTAGGGCTTGTCTGACTCGTCCAACAACCGCGCGATGACTCTGGGCTTCACGGCGATCCTTTATATAGCCTCTATCGTCCAAGATAGGCGAGGGCGAACCCGCCTTGAATGGCACTTTTGTGCGAAACTGCACGCACGTCCCGGCTACTCTGTGGTGACGGTACAAATGTAATGACACGGACCCGCCATCGCGGCCGCCTGGAGCTGCGCATTTCGGGCATCCCTACGCTTTCGTGGGATTACGGCATTTTCTGAGTTACTGTGTCCTTTTCATTTCCTCGTAAGGTCGCCGCTCCCTGTTGGTCGCGTCGACTCTGCCTTCCGTCTTCGGGATACAGCTACTCAGAAAATGCGTTAAGGTATTTCTCCTTCGGATATAGCCGTTTTCGGCCCGTTCCAGAGTGCCGATTTCTTGTTGAAATCGGCACTTGACCTCGGTGGCTTCGGTGTACAGCAGAAGGAGAAATGCTTTAGGCGCTGGCTTCCGGCTCGATGCGCAAAAGCTTCATGAACTGATCGAAGTCGGCGCGCACCTTGAGCAGTTCGGACTCGAGCGTGGTGAGCGTGGCGATACCGATCCAGTTGCCGCTGCGGATATAGTGCTGCACCTGAAACACGGTGACCTGGTGCATGGATTTGTGCTTGAGCATGAGCAGAGCTGCTTCAGCCGCGCCGGGAAAAGTAAGCGGCGCAGGACCGGCGATCACCGGATCGAGAAATGTTCGCTTCATGATGGCGATCTGCGCCTGGATGTAAAGTTCCAGTTGATTCCCGGCCAGCAACTGATCTTCGCGCAGATAAACATTGCTCGGGACAACGCCCTCTTCCCTTTTCTGAATGCCGAAATCCGGAATCCACGTCCAACCGAAAGGGATTGCCGGTATAATCCAACGGCCGATGCGGGCAGCTGAAGACGGGCTTGCGAATTGTCCGGGGTTGGCGCTCATACGCGATGCGACGCAACCGTCCTTTCCGAGCTCCGGGGCGATACTCATTGCAACAGGTTAGAGGGGTGCCGGCGGCATTTTGGCTGCCTGTCCGCGTCGGCGCTCCCTCAGTTCACGGAATCCCGGCAACCGCACAAAGCTGATATGCGGCCACCGCAACGGCTGTCTCCAGTTGATTGAGTTTGTGGGCACACTCCGCGCCGGCGAAATTCAGGTCGAATCCGTCCAGCTTTCTTCCCAGTGCACGGCTCTCTGCCGCCAGCTTGAGAATCGTGCCCGTCTCCCCTGTCAAAAACAGGGCCATCGCATTTTGAATCGATGCGTTTTCCTTTACCAGCCGCGGCAATGCCCTGGTTTGCCACGCCAGAAAGGCAGGCGTGTTGGCCAGCGCGGGATTGGGCACATTACCGCCGACCGCGAGTTGTACCGCATCAACAAACGCACCAAAGGTCTTGGCGAAACGCTCAGCAAGATATTGCGGGTAAGCCGGTGGTGAGTTGATTGCAGTCATAACCCCTTCGGCAGGCCCTGCGATGCCTGTTGCACTTGTTGCTGGGCCGTTTGCGCGGCTTGTTGGGCTGACTGCTGCGCCTGCTGGGCCGACTGTTGCGCCTTCTGGGCGGCCTGCTGGGCTTGCTGTGCCGCCTGCTGCGCCTCTTGCGCCGCTTGTTGGGCCCGCTGTTGCGCCAGCTGGGCGGCTTGTTGCGCCTGCGCTCCGGCCTGTTGCGCCTGCTGTTGTGCCTGGGCGGCGGCCTGCTGTGCCTGCTGCGCCCGTTGCTCGGCTTGCTGCGCGGCCTGTTGTGCCTGGCCGGCAGCCTGCTGGGCCTGTTGCGCCGCTTGCTGAGCCGCCTGCTGTGCACCTTGTGCGGCGTCCTGCGCAGCCTGTTGCGCCTGTTGTTGTGCCTGGGCAACAGCCTGCTGCGCCTGGTTGGCAGCCTGCTGCGCTCCCTGCGCGGCCTGTTGCGCCGCCTGCTGCGCCTGTTGCACGGGACCGCTCCAAGGCGCCTGCGCGATGGCGCTGGGGACGAGACTGCCCGGCGGAGCCCATAGCTGCGTTGCGCCTCCGGGCAGTCCCGCAGCGCTCGAGGCCGCGCCCATCCACGCCTGCAATCCTCCGGCGGGCGCCTGCGCAACCGCAAGCAAGCTGCCGGCGCCGCTTGACGGGACATCCGGACTCCAGTAGCTGCCGGCGGCGCTGGAGGGATCGTCGATCACGCTGTAGAGCGGAGTGCCGGCGGGAACCGTGACCGGCTGTACGCTCTCAAAGCTCGGCGTGTCCGTGGGCGGCAGCGTGGGAAATCCCGGCGAGGAAAGTGGAATCGGCGGCAGTGCCCCACCCGGCGGCGCCGACGTCTTGATGGTGCCGTCCTGCTGCAGCTCTGCTGTGGGCTGCGGTGAACTGGATGTGGCCGGCGGCTGCGTGGGCACGGATGCGCCCATGGCCGAGATGCCGGTCACGGCGCCGCCTGCGCCGCCTCCGCCCGCCATCCCCACCAGCACGGTTTCCGCGCCCATGGCGCAGATATCCGGCGGCCCCACGCAGACCAGTTGGTCGGTGACGCGCGACTGCGGCATCATGCCCACAAGCACCGTCGTCGAGCCCAGAACAAATGGCCCGCCGACGTGGGGCACCACGCCGGTCACCATGGGGCACACGTGCATGTCGCCGATGCGCGAAGCGGGCATGAAATTGATGAGCACCTGCGGGAAACCCACCATGACGACGCCGCCATGCGCGGTCATGCTGGTGATGGTGGCTGCGGGCATTCCCATGGTTCGCTCTCCTTAACTGCCTGACGGCTTGGAATACGGCGTATCCCCGGGGAATTTGGGCGCGGTGGGCGCCGTCGGACTGGCTGGCGAATCGGGGCTCTCGGTTTCGGCGGGATCGGCCGGCGTGGGAGCTCCGCCGCTGTTGATCATCACCATGGTGCCCATGATGGCCACGCCTTCGGCGGTGATGGAGATAAAGCCGCCCGGACCCACGATGCTGACCCCCTCCGATCCACCGGTGATATTTACGCTCATTCCGCCCATCAGGTTAATGGTTTGTCCGGCGGTGATGTTCGAGTTCTGTCCCGTCTGAACATTCTGATTCTGGCCCGCGAGCAGGGAATGGTTCGAGCCGACCTGTTGCACCAGGTTCCCGCTCACGTTCATGCCGTAGTCTCCACCCACGCTTTCCTTGATGTTGCCGCTGACGGCATGGCTGCGATCGCCGCCCACCTGGACAATCTGATTGCCCTGCACGTTGAGGTCTTCTTCGCCGTTGATCTGCTCCAGATGCTTGCCCGTGATCTGAAGATGAGAATCCCCGCCCACCTGGTCGAACCGATTCGAGGTGATGGTGATATGCTGCTCATTGCCGGCCATCGTGTGCCAGTCGTGCTCCACGTGCAGATCGTAATCCTTCTCCGCATTCATGAAGATCTG
>JASHUF010000285.1 GCA_030040175.1 Acidobacteriaceae bacterium | reverse complement strand
CTGAGTAATTGTGCCCTGCTGCATCCTGTGCAAGGTCGCCGCTCCCTGCAGGTCGCGGCGACTTGGCTCTGGTGCCCCCGTGATGCGCTCACTCAGGTTTTGCGTTCCGCCGCGCCGGTGCGGCGGATGCGCTCAACCGGGTCTTACTTCGCGAGCACTGCTTCTTCCTGGGGTTGCTTGGCCGTGCGCAGGTAAGGCTTCACGGTCTTGTAGCCGGGGAACTGCTTTTCCGCCTGCTCGTTCGATACTGACCCGGCAATGATCACGTCTTCGCCCTGCTTCCAGTCGGCGGGCGTCGAGACCGGATGCTTCGCCGTGAGCTGGACGGAGTCGAGAGCGCGGAGTATCTCGTCAAAGTTGCGGCCGGTCGACATGGGATACGAGAGCGTGAGCTTGATGCGCTTGTCGGGTCCGATGACGTATACCGTGCGCGCGGTTGCATTCTGCGCGGGCGTGCGGCCCTCCGCGGTGGTGCCCGCATCGGCCGGCAGCATGTCATAGAGCTTGGCGACCTTGAGCTCCGGATCGCCGATGAGGGGATAGTTCACCTCAAAGCCGCTGACATCGCGAATGTCGGGGGCCCATTTCTGATGGCTCGAGACGGGATCGACACTGAGTCCGATTACCTTGGCGCCGCGCCGGGCAAACTGCTTTTCCAGCCTCGCCACCGCGCCCAGCTCCGTGGTGCAAACCGGGGTAAAGTCCTTGGGGTGCGAAAACAGCACCGCCCATCCGTCCCCGATCCATTGATGAAAATGGATGGGGCCCTGCGTGGTTTCAGCCGCGAAGTCCGGCGCAATATCGTTAATACGGATTGACATTTGACATTTCCTCCTGGGAAGTCTCATTGAATTGGTGATCGCCGCAAAAACTAAAAACCCACTCGGCCCAGTTGGCAGCGAGTGGGTTTTTTTGAAGATTCCTGACGCTCAGGTCCGGTTCTCTAAAAACACACCCCCGCCGCTCTCCTATGACAGCAGCAACATGCGAGGGTTTGCGAGAATCCTGACATATGAAGCGAGATGCCCAGCCGCATCTCCCGGTACACGATTAGCTTAGAACCCGGCCTCGGGGGCTGTCAACCGGCCGCCGCGCCTCTGCCCTTCCTGGCCTCCGGCCCCTCGCAACGCCGGAGCGGCACCGCGCTCAGCCTAGAAATGAGCTGTTTCATGGGCATACAGTAATAGTTCATTGGTAATGCGCGCTCCCGCGGTCAGGCCGAACGTGTGAATTCGCTAGCCTGAAAGTGAAGCCGGTGGCCTGAAAGTAAGGTTGTTTTCCACTCGGAGGAAACGCTATCGTGAGAAGCATAGAAAGAAGGTAAAGACTCAATGCGCGACACTTTTGAATTGATTTGGATCCTTTTTACCGTTTCCCCGGTCGTTGTGCTCTCCATTCGGACAGGTGCTGCCCGCCGTAAAGTAAGGCGATCGGACAAAGCGTGGAAGATGGTCGAACGCTATATCGTCTGATCCGCCCTTCGCAACGATTGCATTTCTGCGATTGCATTTCTGCCTCGCTTTCGGACAAACCGTGCGCACTCGGAAAGACGCGCAGTTCCCGGTTCTGTTCCGCATGGCTCAAAACCCGAAGAGGAAGGTGATCTGTGCAAACATTCCCGACACGTAATCTGTCGCCGTTCGGCCCGGAAGACCAGTCTGCGAGCTGTGCAAAATGCAAAAATTTGCACGAGCACATGGCGTTCCTGGGTCAATGGACCAAGGAAACCGAGAATCCCAAGCTTAAAAGGCAGTTGGAAAAGACCATGGCAGCGCTGAAAGAGACAGCCGTGCTTCATCGATTGGAGCAGCACAGCTCGCAGCAAATGCCGCACCCGGTCCGTTCCGGCATCGGCCAGAATTACTCACGCGCACGCATTCACACATTCGCGCGCGACGGGGCGATCATGGCGGCCAAACGCGAGCGGTAATCCTCTGTCGATCGTAAATCCTCAGTAGACGTACTCGGAGCCATCGAGCACAAGCCGGCTCATCCCAAGAGAACATGAAAAAGTAGGGAACATCCAGAGGGCTGTCTGATGCCGAAACCTCGCGATCGGAAAGAGTGAGAAGCCGGTCATCCCAACCAGTACTCCGTAACTCAGAAGGGCGGCTCTTAGGAGCCGCTTTTTTTTTTGCACTGCGTCCGTCGCAGCCAGTGGCTACCGGAGTTTCGGCCAGCCGGCTTTGCGAACCGGGGCGGCAAAGCACGGAGCGGGGCGGTACAGGCTTTCCGATTCTTTACAGCAGATTCCTAATCCGGTCCTGCGTCCGATCGGCCCCGATTGCAACGAGCTCCGCTTTCCCCTTGGCCGTGGGCAATGGGGCACACGTCGGGCCCTGGGCCGCTGAAACCCTGTTCCGCTTTCTCCATTTGGCGTAGAATTTGGGCTGCGTCTCGCAGACTCCGGCGCCACGTCCCGAAAAGCCGGCTTGGAACCGGCGGGCGGCTCATGTTCGGTTGTCAATTGGGCCGGTTCGCGGCCGCATCGGCCCCTGCTTGAGGAGGAAGTGGTTTGGGAACTGAGTCCACAACGCCGTCTGGTCAGGCGACCCTTCCTTCACAGGAGCAGTGCGAGCGCCAGGTTCAGCGCATTCTGCGCTCGGCCACTTTCCGGAACGCATCTATGCTGCAGCAATTGCTGCAGTTCCTGGCCGCCAAAGCCTTTGACCACGGCTCGGAGTCGCTGAAGGAATACACCATCGGCGTGGAGGCGCTGAGCCGGCCCCAGGACTTCGATCCCAAAACGGACACCATCGTGCGTGTCCAGATTCACCGTCTCCGCCAAAAGCTTAAGGAGTATTACGACAGCGACGGCAGCCGCGACCCCATTCTCGTCGATATCCCCAAGGGCCACTATCTGCCGAGCTTTGAGACAGTTGCGGTTCCCGAAACCGATCTCGATCACGCCCCGCGGCTCCCTCTCGATGCCCACGTCTCCGTTGCCGCTTCGTTCCTCGGCGATGGCAACGGCGCCAAGGGTGCGCCCGCAGCCGGCGCCATACCTCTGCCGCTGCGCCTGCCGCGTACGGGCCGCATTCTCCTCGTCACCGCCGCCGTGGCCGCCGTCTTCGCCGCCGGCTTCTGGATCGGCGATCTTCGCCGCCGCGCGGAAAGGGACGCCGCCACGCTGGCAGCCGAAAACGCCGCCCGTCAGGCCGATCCCGTCCGCACCTTCTGGACCGGCCTCCTGGGCAACGACACTTCGCCCGTCATCGCCTATCCCGACGCTGTTTTTCTTCTCGACGACTCGAACGACCTCTTCCGGTTTCGCCGCGGCGCCAGCGACGATCGCGGCGCTCTCGTCGATCCCCACGTCGCCCAACAGTTCGCCTCCAATCCCGCGCTCGTCGCCCGCGCCGGCCAGCTTTACTATGAAAACGCCTACTTCGGCGCCGGCGACGCCAAAGGGCTTGCCATTCTCAGCAATCTCTTCGGGCAGATGGGCGTCAAGCCCATCATCAAGCCCAGCCGCGAAATCACGCCCGACGACCTCAAGCAGCACAATGTGATTATGCTCGGCTCCTCTTTCCAGAACTTCGCCGTCGCTCAATTGAGCAACAGCGGCGACTTCAGTTTCCGCAATCCTGACGCACGCCTTGAAGAATGGCGTGGGATGATCGTCAACGCGCACCCCCGCCCCAACGAAGCCCCCATCTACCGCACGGAGCGCGATCCCGTTACCGAGGTTCTGAAAACCGACTATAGTCTCATCACCATCCAGCCCGGGGTAGTACCCGGCCGCTACATAGCCACCCTCGGCGGCCTCGACACCACCGGAACCGAAGGCGCCGTTCTTTTTGCCACCTCGAAACCCGGCGTTGAAGAGCTCACGCGCGCGCTCGCCGGTCTGGGTGAATTCGGCACCAAGGATTCTCCCGCTCTCTTCCAGGCCCTGCTCAGTGTTCGCCTCGAAAAGGGCTACGAAGTCCTGGGCGCATCGCTTGTCTCCGTGCACACTCTGCCCACGCAGCGTGGCCGCGGTCCCGCATCCGGCCCATAGTTTCCATTCCATGCTGCGCTCCGAGTAACGGACCCTGTAACTCACGCCCGTTCCGCACGTCACTGCGCGCGCTCGCGCCTGTTTCATATCTTCGTAACCCCCGCGTAACTACCCGCTCCCTTTTCTCCCTTATATGGTCGTATCTGCCGCCGGTTCCGCTCGATTTCGCATGCGCTGGAGCCGGATAAGTCCATCGCCGCAGCGCGCAGCGCAAGCATGCGTTCCGGTCACCGGCCGGCTCTCATCTCCCGCCGCGCAGCTTATTGCAAAAGGAACTTTCGATGGATCGAAGAGCCTTCATGTCCTCGCTGGTCGCCTCCGCTCTCGCCTCCGGAGTTCAGGGGAATGCGGCCGAGGGGAAACTCCCGAGCCTTGTTCCCGCGCAACCCTCCATCGCACCGAATTACTGGTGCACATGGGCCGCGCAGAATTACATGTACGGCCACGATCTTCCAGCGCTCGATCCGCGTGTCCTCGAGGGCGATTCCGGCTCCAAGCTCGCGCACGACGCCATGCGCGAGTCCATCCTCTTCGGCGATCAAGGCTGGGCTACCACTTTCTATCCCAAGGTTCGTGGCGACCTTTATTTCCTCCTCGATGACGGCTGGCAGGCGGGCGGCTCCAGCACCTTCGTTCTCGATTCAGCCAAGTTTCCCGGCTTCCGGGGCTCGCCCGGCGAGCGTCTCGCCGCGCTTGACCACGCTCTCGCCGCCGCCGGCTGGCGTGGTGCGGCTCTGTGGTGCCGCAACACCCCCGGCGGCGACTCCGGCCTGCCGCTGCTCGAACGCAGCCAGTCGGCCTCCATCGGCTATTGGAAGATCGACGGCGGCGACGCGCAATTCGATCTTATGCGCCTGCGCGACCAGTTGCGCGCGCCGCTCACCCTCGAGCACGTCCACGGCGAAGTCCCCGTCAACGGCGACTGGTCCAGGGAGGGCCGCTTCGAGCCGCAGTCCTGGGGCTCGCGCCGCGTGCAAATCCTCCGGCACAGCGACGTCTACCGCACGTACGACGTCACCTCCATCCTCTCTCTGCCGACTACGCTCGACCGCCTTGCCCAGTTGCTCAACGCCACGCAAAACCACGCCGGCGTGCGCGGCCTCCTCAACGTCGAAGACGAGGTCTATGTCGCCGCGGTCCTCGGATGCACCATGGGCATCATGCGCCATCCGCTCGTCGGCCTTCGCTGCGCGAGTGACGTCGACCTCTTCTTCAACGGGCCCCGCCAGGCCAAGCGCCGCATGGATGAAGTCGTCCGCGCCGTGCGCTGGCAGCGCATCGCCCCGCCCTTCACCGCCGGAATCGGCTCTTTCGTCATGAGCAGCGAAATCCTTAGGGATGCCTGGACTCTCGAATCCGGCCAAAACTGGCAGAGCGATCTCCTAGGCCACACCATCCA
>JASHUF010000284.1 GCA_030040175.1 Acidobacteriaceae bacterium | reverse complement strand
CGCGGCGACTGGCGCGAAATGAAAGCGCATGTCGCGGCCGTCTTCCGCACCACGCCGCTCCCCTGCATGCTTTACAACAATCCCATCTCCTACGGCACCGATTTTCTCCCCGAGCAGATTGCGGAGCTCGCGGCCGAGCACGCGAATTTCGCCGCGGTCAAGGAATCGAGCGCCGACGTCCGCCGCGTCACCGCCCTGCGCGCTCTCTTGAGCGACCGTCTGCGCCTCTTTGTCGGCGTCGACGACGCCATCATTGAAGGCATCGCCGCCGGCGCCGTCGGCTGGGTCGCGGGCCTGGTCAATGCCTTTCCCCGCGAGTCCGTTGCGCTCTTCGAAGCCGCCGCATCCGGCCAAGCTGACGCGGCGTTCGCGCTCTACCGCTGGTTTCTCCCGCTCCTGCGCATGGATACCGTTCCCAAATTCATTCAACTGATCAAACTGGTGCAGCAGGAAACCGGCGCTGGCAGCGCGCGCGTGCGCCCTCCACGCCTTGAAGTCACAGGCGCCGAACTCGAAGACACGCGCGCCAAACTCGCGCACGCCCTCGCCTGTCGCCCGTCTCCACGCAGCACGGTGTTTCCCGCGTGAACCGGATGCATCGCCGCGCGCTTGATCTCTTCTCATCCATTTCGCGCTGCGCGCTTGCCGCCGCGTTCTTCTGCGCCGCGCTTCCGCTGTTCGCGCAGGACGACGACACACCTCCGCAGGGCCCTGCGAACGCCGCCGCGCAATGGACGAGCGGCCACGTCATCGTCAATCCCGCCATGCGCTTCGATCGCTCCGCACCGCTGCCGGCGCTTTTCGCTCAGTATCAACCCGCTCAACCGCCGCCTCACCATCCGACCGCCGGCAACGCGCAACAGGAAGAGCCGCTTCCTCCTGTCGCCATTTCCGCCGCAGGCGCAGCCGCCGAACAGACCAAGCAAGGCAATCGTCCTCCGGCCGCCATCATCGCAAGCTTCGACGGCCTCGGCACCGGCTTCACCGGACCTGAGGGCACGGCCGAGTTTCGCAACCCCACCGACGACAGCCTCGCCGTTGGGCTCAACGAAATTGTCCAGGTCGTCAACTCGCGTCTCGCGATTTACACCAAGCAGGGCGTGCGTTACCCATCCACGGGCAAAGTGCTCTTCGGTCCCGTTGTTACCAACACGCTCTTTGCCGGCTTCGGCGGCTCGTGCGAGAAACTCGTCAGCGGCGACGCCGTCGTCCGCTACGACCAGCTCGCCAATCGCTGGCTGTTTGTCCTTCCCAACTTTCGCCGCCCGCCCGACCAACCCGATGCGCCCTATGCCATGTGCTACGCCGTCAGCACCGGTCCCGATCCCATGGGCTCGTACTTCCGCTACCAGTTCAATCGTCCGCTCTTTCCCGATTACCCTCGCCCCGCCATCTGGCCCGACGGCTACTATCTGCCCACCAGCACCGGCGACACCGTGATTCAGAAGCACGTCTGCGCCGCGGACCGGGCGAAAATGCTCGCCGGCCAGAACGCAACCGAGCAGTGCTTCGTCATCGACGGCGCGAATTTTCTCAACAGCACCGATCTCGATGGCCGCCGCCTTCCGCCCGCCGGCACGCCCAACATTGTGATGGCCGCGGGCGGCACGCAGCTCCACGGCGTCTTTGAGGACGACGGCCTCTACGCCTGGAAATTCTTCGTCAACTGGGACGATCCCTCCAGGACGCGCCTCACCGGACCCGAGAAGATCGCCGTCGCGCCCTATCACTATCTCTGCAACGGCCAGCTCAGCAAGTGCGTCCCGCAGCCCGGTACCGACGTGCGCCTCGACTCCCAGGGCGACAAGCTCATGCAGCGCGTCGTCTATCGCAGCTTCGGCCGTTCTCAATCCATCGTCGCCGCCCACTCCATTGACACGCGGGCCGGCGGCGGCGTGCGCTGGTATGAATTTCGCCCGGACAGGAGCATCGACAAGAGCGGAATGCCGCGCCTTTATCAGCAGGGTACCTATGCGCCCGGCGGCGACTATCGCTGGATGCCGAGCATTGCCATGGACGCCAGGGGAGATATCGCCATCGGGTACTCATTTGGGGGAAGCTCCAGCTTCCCCGGCCAGCGCTTCGCGGCGCGCTTGGCCGGCGATCCCAAAGGCCAGATGACGGTCGCGGAAACCGTGATCGCCGAGGGCCAGGCCGCGCAGACCAACACCCTGCGCTGGGAAGATTTCACCACGCTTGCCATCGACCCGCAAGACGACTGCACCTTCTGGTACGTGGGCGATTACCTCAAAGCCGGAGCGGAGAACTATAGCTCCCGCATCGCCGGCCTGCGCCTGCCCGTCTGCTCCGGCCGCCACAAGCGCTTCGGCCTCTTCTGATCGCCATCCGCGCTCACTCCTGCGCCGGCTTCGCCTCCGCTGCCGGCGGCGCGCCCGTAGAAGCAATCGGCGTCACCTTGTGCTCCATCAGCGTCTTGTTGAACGCCGGAACCTCTTTGTCCATCAGGTTTTTGTAGTCGCTTTCGGCCTTCGCCAGTTGTTGCTCCAACTGCCCGGTCAACTCCACCTCGGTGTCCGTCGGCTTGAAGTTTGTCCCGCCGGACACATCGCCGGCGCCGGAGCCGATCTCGCCATTCAACCACAGCAGGTTGTAGTAAATCTTCCACGCGGAAATGTACGTTTTATCGTCGCTCGCCGCCAGCGGTTCGGCGAGCATCTCGTACTCCACGTCCTGCATCTTCGCGGCCATCGCGTCCGCATCCTGCTTCAGTTCTTTCTCCGCGTCGTCGCCGCTCAACATCCCTTCCACATCGGCGAGCTGCTTGCGCATCCACTCGATGCGGTTCACCATGTCCGACACTTTGTCCACATCGCCCTGAATCCTCAACTGCAGCTTGACAGACGCCTCAATGTCGCTCGCGCTCCCGGCGCTCTTCGGGTCGATGAGGATCGTCACCGGTTCGGTGAATGTCTTTCCGTCCACCGTCAGCC
>JASHUF010000283.1 GCA_030040175.1 Acidobacteriaceae bacterium | reverse complement strand
ATCGATTTTCTTGTCGCCTGCGGGTCTACGGGCGAGGCAGCCACGCTCGATGAGGACGAGTGGCTCGTGACCATCCGCCTTGTGATCGAGGCGGCCGCCGGCCGCGTTCCCGTGTGGGCCGGCTGCACCCACAACTGCACCCGCGTGGCCGTGCGCCAGGCCTCGCTGTTGCGCCATGTCCACGGCGTCAGCGCCGTGCTCTCTGCCAGCCCGTATTACAACAAACCCACGCAGGAGGGCCAGTTCCAGCATTTCCTCGCGCTCGCCCGCGCCGTGCACCCGATTCCCGTTACCCTCTACAATGTGCCCGGGCGCACGGCCGTCAACCTCGAGCCGGCCACCGTGGCGCGCCTTGCCGCCGCCGCCACCAACATCCAGGCCATCAAGGAGTCGAGCGGCAAGCTGCAGCAGATTGCCGAACTGGTGCACTCGCTTCCTCCGGGTTTTCGCATCTTTTCCGGCGACGACGACATGGCGCTTGCGGCTATCGGCGTGGGTGCGCACGGGCTGGTCAGCGTGGCTTCCAACGAGGCGCCGGCTGAGGTCGCGCGCATGATTCGCGCCGCGCTGCGCGATCACTGGACCGAGGCGCGTGAACTCGAACGCCGCTACGCGCGCCTTTTCGAGGCCAATTTCTGGGAATCGAATCCCGGTCCGGTGAAAACCGTGCTTAATCTCATGGGCCGCACCACCGATCAGCTGCGCCTGCCGCTGGTTCCCCCCAGCGTGGCCACGCGTTCGCGCCTCGAGCGGCTTGCCGGCGAGCTGGGCCTGCTCAAGCACTCACCTGTCCCTGCCGGTTTCCGCGCGGAAGTTTTCTAAGTGCTCGGCTCGAGGGAGAGATTGCGGGCAATGAGTACTTTCGTCACGGCCCGCGGGTGCAGCCGGCTCAGCTCGCCGTCCGCGACCGCCGCTGCTGCGCATCTAAAGTGGCTATCTGCGGCTTCGCGGCGTCCGCGCAAAGCCATCTCTGTCCCGACCAACCAATGGCTCCTGCATGGAGCGGCACAGACGCAGCACCCTGGATAAAAGTTCCATGAACGCAGAATTTCTTCGCAACTTTTTTGAATCCTCCCGGGTTTGAACCCATCGATGGCAGCGGTATGGCTCGTGAATCCCTCCGTTGCCGCTTATGCGTTTTCAGGATTGCCGTACCCACGAATCGCCAAATCTTCAGCTCACGCCCGGGTAAGAACCATCCTGAAATGCCGTTAACTCGAGCGATGGATCCGTGCGCGCGCGCACCCTGGAACCTCCGGGTTCCCGGTGGAGGGGCCTGTCGGTATAGCCCACTCCGCGCTCGCTCAGCATAAGCCACGGACACGCGCAGAAAGAGGCCGAATATGTCCCCCAAGTCACATCAGAAGCTCTTCCGCCTGGCATTGCTTCTCCTCTCTGGTGGTGCTCTTGCGGCCACCGGCTGCACCAATGGCAATCTTGGAACCACCACTACCACCTCCGGAGCGACAGGCCCGGCCTTCGTGATCGGCACCGACGCTCCCGTGGCCAGCGTGACCTCGTTTTCGGTACAGATCATGGGCATTGACGCGATCAACTCCAGCGGAACGAGCGTTCCCCTGATGAGCGGGCAGCCCACGGTTGACTTTGCGCGCTACAACGGCCTGCAAACGCTGCTGGACATGAACGACGTTCCTGCGGGCACGTATGACCAGGTGACCATCTCGCTGGGCACAGGCTCCATCGGCTATCTCAATACCAGCGGCGGCGGCGCACCCACCATCCAGACGGAGGCGGCTACCTTCACCACGACCTCAGTCAACGTCACGCTCGACAAGCCGCTCGTGGTTCAACAGAACGGATCGCCCGCCGGCCTGCGCGTCGACTTCGATCTGCGCAAGTCCATTCAGGTTGACTCCAACGGCAACATCACCGGCACCGTCGATCCCACGTTCAACATCAACTCCGTGGCGAACACGGACGGCGGCGGCTACATTGATACCCTCATCGCCGGCGTAGTCAGCGTCGACACCACCAGCCAGTCCTTCGTGGTGCAGGGTCCGCACGGGGAGAACTTCACGATTAACGTCAACGGCCAGACCGAGTGGGACGGCGACGCCAGCCTCTCGGCCCTGAACACGAGCTGCATCGTTGAGGTCTCCGGAACCATCGACCACGCCGACCAGACCCTGGACGCGGATGAAGTGGCCATCCTCTCCAACACGAACTTCTACGCTGCCGGCCAGGTCACTTATGTTACGGAGACCGCCGGACAGCCGGCCTCCAGCTTCGATCTCTATGTCCGCGGGCTGCTGCCCACCGATACGGGTCTCACTCTGGGTCAGATCGCCCAGGTCAACCTCACCGGCAACGAGAAGTTCTTCATTTACTGGATGCACAACCCGTTCACTGAATTCCTCTTCAACTCGAGCGCCATGGTCGCCGGCCAGCCCGTCGCTGTCGGTGGTCCCGCGAGCGGCGCCTCGAACCCGGATGCGGTCACGGTCGAGCGGATCCATCTGCGTAACTGGGGCTTTAACGGAACCATCGTGTCCGGCAGTCAGAACGCATCGAACTCAACCTTCCAGATGCAGGTGAACGGATTCGCCGGCGTGCTCATCCCGGAGACGGTCACCGTCTACCTGGGCGATCACACCGATTTCCGTTACGGCCTGGGCGCATGGAGCGACCTCACGGATGGAGCCAACATTCGCGTGGTCGGCTTGCTGCTCAAGAATCCCACCAATGGCCAGGTGGTACTGCTGGCCCGTCATATCGACGGCCTGGATCTGACCAACTTCGCAACCGCAGATTTTAACTAACGCATTTTCTGAGTAGCTGTATCCCGAAGATGGAAGGCAGAGTCGACGCGACCAACAGGGAGCGGCGACCTTGCGAGGAAATGAAAAGGACACAGTAACTCAGAAAATGCCGTAGACAACCTCCTTCAGCCAATCGCGCGCCGGAGATCGGAAGATCGTTCTCCGGCGCTCTTTTTGTCTGCCGCGGCAAGAGGTGAAATCGCAACCGGGATCCTTGAGCGTTGCGGGCGCCTCAGAACAAGTCCGCAAACGGCGGAAACGTAAGCAGCAGTGCAGCCGCGAGCAGAACGAGCGCCGCGCCTGCGCTCCTTGAGGAACGCGATCTTCGCGCCCAGCTCCGTGTCCGTAAGGCCGAAGTCGGTTGGCCCCACCCCGCCCGGTAGATACGCAGGATTGTTCGAGGGCGCCACCACGCCCCAGGGCAGAATGGCGTGCAGTTGCACTCGCGGAATTGCGCCCCAGTTGAACTCGAAGGCCGGCCCGGTGGAATCGATCTCCGCGGTGGTTCCGTCCACGCCGCCGAAGATGTAGAACTCGTAATGGTGCAGGTCTACGGGCACCGGATCGCCGGTCTGGTAGGGCGGACCCTGCGCCCGAGCCCGCGCGCCGCCGGGAAGCAGAGCCAGAGCCACCATGCACCCAATCCAAAAGCCCTCGCCGGTTTCTCGCCGGAGATCGGGCTTACGCGCTCGGCTGGAACAGCCATTTGCCCGCCACTACATATCGAAAATCGATACTTCGCAAGCAGAGGCCCTTTTGGCGTTATATTAATCTCCATGGCGCGCCGGGATCAGGAGCTCTTTCACGGACTCATCCGCATGCACGTTCTGCTGCATGCCGCGCGCGAGCCCATCTTCGGCCTGGCCATGAAGCACGAGCTCGCGCACCACGGCTATCGCATCGGCCCGGGCACACTGTACCCGCTGCTGCACGGATTGGAGCGCGCCGGCCTGCTCAAGCCGGTTTCGGATGGGGAGGGTGGCCGTGCGCGCCGGTTTTATCGCATCACGCCGCGGGGCAGAAAGGCTCTCCTGGCCGCCCGCGCCAAGGTCGACGAGCTGCACCACGAGCTGCATGAGGCGCATCTGCGCCGCATCGTCCGCACCCGGTAAGCCGTCGATTCATCCCCCTTACTTCGGATCCTCGCGATACAACTGCCGCACCAGCACCAGCGACTGCACCAGCCAGGCCGCGCCGAATATGGCGATGCACACATGGAGGAAGATGTTTCGGGACGCGACGGGCGTGCGCAGGAAGTCGCTGTTGAGCGACTGAAAGAGGAAAAAGACCGCAGCCGCGGTAGAGAATGTCAACCGCAGCTGCAGCAGCCGGCGGTTCCGAGTTCGGGCTATGGGACCGCGCCCGGCAAACGTGGAGTTCGTCATGAGGTTCCTCCCTGGGGAAGAAACCAAGGAGCGAATGCAGAGGGCCAGGCGCGTGTGCGCGCTTCAGAGGTGCAGATCATCCGGATCAGGAACGGGCGCAGGGTGGGTTGATGATTTCAGGTGCCGGCTTCTCCAAGAAAACGGCACCTTGCACTCGCTCCTATTCCTTACGTAAATTCCTAATCCGGTTTAACGCCGGTGGCCGTGGCCGCCGCCCGAGTGGCTCTCTTTCGGAGCCTTGGGCGCCTTCTCATGTCCAAAACCCCGCGGCGCATGACCGCCGCCGAAGCCCTCTCCGCGGAAGCTCTTGGGTTCGCGTCCGCCTCCGAAGGGGTGGAATCCGCCCGAGCGCTCGTTGCGCGCAAAATTGCCGTAGGCGTCTTCACTCCGGCCGGCGAACGCGCGAGAAGAGCTCGTCTCCGGAGCCCTGTACTGCTGAGCCCTGTATGGCTGAGTCTCGAACTGCGGAGCCCGGAATGGCTGCGCCCCGTACGTGGGTTGCCGGAACGCGGGCTCACGATACGAAGGGGCCTGGTACGACGGCGCGCGATAGCCGGGGTAGGAATTGGCATAGCCCGTAGCCGGGCGGCCGGCATAACCGTAAGGCGAGCGGGCGCCGTTTTGGCCCCCCGCATACGCCTGGGTCCGAGCCGGTTCAGGCATGCGATTGTACGCCTGCTGGCCCGGAACTTCGGGATGCGTTAGCCCGTATCCCCGCCCGTAATCTCCGCCCGCGGACGAAGACTCTCTGCGAGAGTCGCCTCGATAATCGCCGCGCATCTCCGCTGCGCCGCGCGCCGCGGGGTACGTGTTGCCCGCACGGTAATAAGGCTGCGGTCCATGATAACCGCTGCCGAAGCCACGTGCGCCGAACACCCTCTGGCCGCCGTGGGGAAATCCCCAGTCGGCCACCGTGGTGCTGTGCGTGAAATACGGCGAGTGGTTGAAGAAGATCGCGTGCGAGAGCCAGCTTAACCCCCATCCGAGCCATCCGAAGGGGAAGCGGTCGAAGGCCGCCATGGCAACGCCGGGCCCGAAATTCGCCAGCGCTCCGCCGAAGAACGAGCCCAGCGCGCCCAGGACCGAGTAGCCCGGATACGGCGCAATGGGAGCCCCGTACACGTCCCACGGATCGTACGCGGGCACGTACACAACCTGCGGATTCGCCGGAGCGACATCGATATAGCCCTGGTCGTCTGTCACCTCTTCCTGCGGCGTGCTCTCGAGATTGCCTGCCTGCTGCGCCTGCTGGCGCAGAACCTGCACCGTCTGCATCACGTCCTGGGGCTGGTTGTAATAGGCGTTGCCCAGCGCCGTCGTCCACTGGAGATTCTGGTTCAGCATGTCCAGAGTCTGTGGAAACGCGGTGAGCGCCTTCACGCTCGGATCCCATTCGCCCTGCGCTTCGGCTCCCGCGGCAATCTGGTCCTGCGATCCGTAGCCCTGCGCCTGCATCTGGTGCAACCACCCGTCGGCCGCGGCCACCTGCGCGGGATACGTCGACGCCGCGAGGATTTGCGCCAGCAGATTGTCGGGATAGAGCGCGATCGGCGCCAGGAGCTGCTCGAGCTGGGCGGCGCTCAACGGCGGCTGCGCAGGCCCGGATTGCGGCGCGCCCAGATTGGGCGCCTGCTCCGGATATTGCTCGTCGGGCTGGCTGTACGGTTGGCCTTGGTCGGCATATTGATCCGGCTGCTGGCCATAACTGTTCGGCTGCTGGGGATACGCGGGCTGGCCGTACTGCGGCTGCGCGTATTGCGGCTGCTGGACGCCGTAGGGTCCATTCGGCGCGGGATAGGACTGCGGGTTTTGAGCTTGTGCCCATGGGGCCGGCGCGCCGTAAGGGCTCCCATACGGCTGCTGCGCGCGTATCGTCCCCGGCGCCATCAAGGCAACGCCAGCAACCGCCAGGGCGCCGGTTGACGCAAAAGCCCACATGGACTGCACTTTGGATGCCGCCGAAGCAGCGAGCCTTTCCGTTCCTCTTCTGCGCAGATCCGACCCAGATTCCATAATCCCTTTCCGGTGGCAACCTCAAACGATACAGCGGCTTCTGCCAGCCTCCACGGTACCGCGCGGCTCACACCTTCGGGCCGTCCCGGGGGAGGGTTGATCTCTCTGACCCCACCCCCGCCGATAAGTTTCTCCGCCGGACGATAAAGTTCGCAATATTGCCATCGGACGCAAAAGTGCGTCCATTCACCCCTTCGAATTCCCATTTCAACGGCAGCCCCGCAAGCGGAATGACGGAGACCCCATGCGCTCACTCCGATTGCCCTCTTTTCGCCTGTTCCCTCCGGCCTTGTCTTTTACCCCGCCAACGCCGTTTTCACCATCTCGCTCACCGTCCGCCCGTCGCCGCGTACGCCGGCTGCCTGCAGCTTCACCTGGACAGCTTTCATCGCCGGGCCCATCTCTTTGGGCGTGGGCTTGCGGCCGAGAGAGGAAGCCAGCTCGGCTAGCGCCTCTTGGACCAGCACCGCCAGGGCCGACTGGTCCAGGGCCTTGGGCAGGAACTCCTCGATTACCACAATCTCCGCCTCTTCCCTGGCCACGAGATCGGGCCGGTTGCCCCGGGCGAACTGCTCGATCGAGTCGCGCCGCTGCTTGATCATGGAGGCCAGCGTCTGCTCGCCTTCGGCCTGCGTCAACGGCGCGCGTTTTTCAATCGACTTGTTTTTGAGCGCATTCTTGATCAGCCGCAGCGCGCCCGTGCGTTCGGCGTCGCGCGCCTTCATGGCTGTGACCATTTGCTGCGTAATCAGTGCTTCCAGTTCTCCCGCTTCCACTGTGCGGCTCTCCTTGACTGCTGATTTTAAACCGCGCCGCGGAGCGTTTTTCCGATCGACCCAATGGTTCCGTGCGCCCACGGAACTTCACCTTGGGAAAGCCTCCCCGGCGAAGTCTGGAGTTCTTCCGCCATTGCACTCTTCGCGCCCCTAAATTACCTTGGAGCAGCATTTTTGCACAAATGAAATATCACAAAAACAACAAATTTGTGTATTCTGTGATTTCCGGATCGATAATCGATGCCGGAATGAGGGAAACCCATGATCCGTAAGACCCGCCTTTATACGCCCGGCCCCACCCCCCTGCTGCCAGCCGCCCAGTTTGCCATGGCCGCTGCCGACATCCACCACCGCACGCCCGAGTTCCGCGCCCTCTTCCAGAAGGTCCTTGCGCAGTTGAAGGTCTTTGTCGGAACCAGGAACGATGTGCTGCTGCTCTCGAGCTCCGGCACGGGCGCCATGGAGGCTGCGGTCACCAACCTCACCTCGCCCGGCGATCGCGTGCTGGTGCTCACGGCCGGCAAATTCGGCGAGCGCTGGACCGGGCTGGTCAAAACCTTCGGCTGCGTGCCGGACGTGGTCAGCGCGCCCTACGGCCAGACCTTCTCCCTCGACCAGATCCGCACGGCGCTCAAGCCGGAGCATCGAGCCGTCTTCGTCCAGGCTACGGAGACCTCGACTGCCGTGCGGCACGACATCGAAGCCATTGCCAAGCTGATCCGCGAGTCCGCACCCGACACGCTCCTGGTCGTCGACGGCATCACCGGCCTCGGCACCACGCACTTCGACGTGGACGGATGGGGCATCGACGTGCTCATCGGCGGCTCGCAGAAGGCGGTCATGATCCCGCCCGGCCTCGCCTATTTAAGCGTCAGTGACCGCGCCTGGGCGGCGATGGAGACGGCAAAAAATCCACGCTACTACTTCGATCTGCGCAAGGAGCGCAAGAACGCGGTGAAGGGCGAGAGCGCCTACACGCCGGCGGTCGCGCTGGTTGCGGGGCTGGGCGGGGCCCTCGACTACATCGCCGGCCAGGCCGGGGGCGATCTGGAAAAAGGGCGCATCGCGCTCGTGAACAACGCGGAAGTGAATGCCGCTGCCACGCGCGCGGGGCTGGCTGCGCTCGGCTTCACGCTGTTTGCGCCCACGGCGCCCGCCGCCGCGGCCACGGCCGTTGCCGTGCCCGAAGGGATGGACTCGGGCCTAGTGGTCAAGGCGCTCAAGGCGCGCTTCGCGCTCATCGCCGCCAACGGCCAGGGCGAGATGCAGGGCAAGATCTTCCGCGTGGCGCACCTCGGCTTCTTCGATTACCTCGATACCGTGGCCCTGCTGGGTGCCATGGAACACATTGCCAAAGACACCCTCGGCCTCCCGGTGGTCTACGGCCAGGCCGTTGAAGCCGCACAGCGGGTGTATGCCGCAGCTTCTAGCTCCTAGCTTCTAGCTGCTAGCTATTCATCGGCGGAGGGGGCTCTGTGACATTCGACTCGACACACCGTGACGCCGCGCGACAGGTAGGCGCTGCGTTCCGCTTTTGGCTAGGAGCTAGGAGCTAGAAGCTAGCAGCTAGGAGCTAACCGCAATGCCCGAACTCACCTTCGCCGAAAAACTCCTCATCGCCCGCCGCCAGCTCGACCTCTTTCAATACCAGATGGCCGAGCGGCTGGGCGTGCACCCCAACT
>JASHUF010000282.1 GCA_030040175.1 Acidobacteriaceae bacterium | reverse complement strand
AGCGCCGCGGGCGCCTTTTCCTTGCCCCCGCGCCACGTGCCCTCGGGCCCGAAGATGTTGTGGAACCGGGCCACGCGCACGTTGAGCCCGAAATTCCGCGCGAACGCGAAGTAGAGCCGTTCGCTGAACAGTTTTTCCCATCCGTATTCGCTGTCCGGCGCGGCCGGGTACGCCGTCTCCTCGGCGCACTTGGGATTGTTCGGGTCCTCCTGGTTATAAGCCGGATACATGCACGCCGAGGAGGAATAGAAGATCTTCTTGGCCTTGCGTGCGACCGCGAAATCGGCGGCATGCAGATTGATCATGGCCGAATTGTGCATCACATGCGCGTCGTTCTGGCCGGTAAAGATGTACCCCGCACCGCCCATATCGGCGGCAAACTGGTAAACCTCGTCCATGCCCTCGTCGAGAATGTTTTCCCAGCTCTCGCGCAGCCGCAGATCGGCCAGCACAAAATCGTGCGCTTCCGAGGCGCTGAACTCGGGATGCTTCAGATCCGCGCCGCGGACCCAGTAGCCTTCGGCACGCAGGCGCCGCACCATATGGCTGCCGATAAATCCGCCCGCGCCGCACACTAAAGCCCTTTTTGCCGTCATCTCGCGTCTGCTCCTTCTTAAGGGAAGTTGACGAACGTCTTACATTCACTCGCGCCTGCTTCTACCCTTATCGTACCACCCGCTTCTGCAGGACATAATCGAAAATCGTTTATCCAAGCGGTACGCGCAGACCCGCGTCAAGGGCGCTGCTTCGCGCGCGCCTCGGTTTGCGACTGCCCCGGGGTCTCCGCTCTCCGTTGATGAATTTGATTCCGCGGCTGGCTGCTTCCTCGCGGATTCCCCCGCACGAACACCGGTTGGCTGCATGCGATAATGAAGGCGCGAATCGTGGCAAACCGCTCTCCCGTTTTGCTCTTGGATCCGCCGCCCCATCCACCCGATCATGAGGATTGAATGAACCCGGAATCGAAACCGAAGGGGCGAATCCGGGAGGGTTTCCGCCGGCTGCTGCGCGGGCGCGCGGCCTGGGCGCTCACCGATCAGTCCGTGGTCAGCGCAACCAATTTCCTCACCAATGTCATTCTCGCCCGCTTCATGGGCCTGCGCGAGTTCGGCATCTTTGCGCTGGCGTGGATGTCGGTTCAGTTCGTGAACAGCATCCAGTACGCGCTTGTAATCTCGCCCATGATGAGCGTGGGGCCCAAGCAGGAAAGGGAAGATCGCCCCTCCTATTACGGCGCCGTGCTCTTCCAGGAGTTGGTCATCGTATCCGTGTGCTTTGTCGTTGTCTATGCCGGCCTGCGCCTCGTGGGCAACCACATCCGCCACGTGGATGTCGGTTATCTCGCCGTGCCTCTCGCCGTTTCTGCCTTGGCATACCAGGCGCAGGACTTCTGCCGCCGCTATTTCTTCGTCACGGTTCAGGGCCACCGCGCCTTTGTCGATGACACTCTCAGCTACCTCACCCAGTTGCCCATCCTCCTTGTCCTTCACTGGCTGCACCGGCTTTCGAGCGTCACTGCGCTCTGGGCCATGGCCGGCACCTCGCTGCTCGGGCTCGCCGTGGCATGGTTTTGGATTGAGCCGGTCGCCTTCGATTGGCCGCGCATCAAAGCCATCTGCGCACAGCACTGGAAAATCGCGCGCTGGCTCACTCCCTCGGCCATCCTGCAATGGACCTCCGGCAACCTCTTCGTGGTGGCCGCGCCCGTCTACTACGGCGCAGCCGCGGCCGGCGTGCTCAAGGCCTCGCAGAATCTCATGGGCGCCACGCACGTCTGGTTCCAGGGGCTCGACAACGTCGTCCCTCCGGAAGCGGCTCGCCGCTTGCACGAAGGCGGCGTGCACCGCATGCTGGCCTATGTGCGCGAGATTCTTTTCAAGTGGGGCGGGCTTACCCTCGCCTTCGCTCTGCTGATGGGCGCGGCGCCCGGCTTCTGGCTGCACCTCGTCTACGGTTCGCAGATGGTGCAATACGGCTACGTGCTGCGCCTGTACGCGCTGTTCTATGTGATCTTCTTCGTCGGCGGGCCGTTGCGCGCCGGTCTGCTGGCACTCGAATACACCGCTCCCATCTTCTGGTCCTATCTCGCAATGACTGTATTTTCCATCGCTTTGGCCATCCCCCTGGCGAGATGGCTGCAGCTGAACGGCATCATGATCGGACTGCTTGGAACCCAGGTGATCTTTCAGGGCATCGTTGCCACCGCGCTCCTCATTCGCGCCCGGCGTGTGAAGAAAAGCGCGCATCCCCACCGTCCGTTGCCCGCGGTAGCGAAGTGACCAGCTGCGCCATCGGCGCTCAGCGCGTGTTCGTTTCCATGCCCAGCCTCCGCGCTGCGCGCTGCGCCATCACGCCCAGCGCTTGCTCCACGCAGGCGTGCACCACAGCCTCGACCGGACCGGCCGCATTTACCAGGACGGCGCGCCCGCGCGCCGCTCCCGAGCCGGCAAACTCCCGGTACGCCTCCACCTGCCGCGCCGACTCCCGCGCCGGAACCTCCTGCTTTCTCCCCTGCAGCACCTCCGCAGGCGCATCCAGAATCAGCATCAGGTCCGGCAGGGGAATCATGGCCGCAATTGCGCGCGCCAGCCAGCGCGGCGCGCTCGAGCGGAATCGCCGCGGATCGATGAGCAGGTCGCAATAATACCGGTCAAAGACCACCAGCGTATAGCGCACCAGCAGCGGGCGCACGCGCACCCAGTACCCCAGCACATAGTCGGCCCAGAGATAGACGAGCTTCAGCGTCGATGCGATAACCCCGCGCGGCTTCTGTCCATGCGGGTCCGTGGTCGCCGTCTCCGCCCCTTTGGTTCCCGGCAAGAGCCGCGGGCGCAGATGGAAGCGCACGGTGCGCCGAAACCCCGGAGCCAGCGACGCCTGCAACTGCTCGATCACCGTCGATTTCCCGCTGCCGTCGGGACCCAGGACCGCGATCCACAGGCCGGTCGGATTCTTTGAGCGCCGGAATCGCCTGCCCAGTTCCGCAATCCGGTCTGGTAGCGAGTAACGCGGGGCGTGCGCCATCAACTCTTCGCGGAGCGAGGGTGCGGTTGCGAATACCCCGCGCCAGTCGCCCGATTGGCAAGCCGACGCCAGCCGCTGTGCAGATTCCCGGCTGAACCGCTGCTCCAGGATCTGGCCGCATGGCTGGGGATCCTCGGCAAAGAGCCGGCTCAACTCCCTTGCCTGGGCCTCTTCAAGTCTGCCCTTTTCGATGCTCTTTACCAGGTAGTAATGAAAATTATCCGCGGCTGAAGCGACCCAGAATCCATGCGCGTGCCGGCGCCGCCGCTTGAGGACCGCCTCCGCGTGCAGCCACCTTCTGCCGTTGCGCCGGTAATCGGAGGCCGAATCGGGATGCAGGTAGAGGACTTGGTCCGGCCGATTCTGCGCCAGCACAAAACAGCGTGCCGTGGTCTCGTGCTCTATCTCCTGCACCAGGCGGAATCCCGCCGCATCGGCCACCGAGGCGAGAATCTGCGGCAGGCGCTCGAAGTCTTCGGGCGCCACCATGAAATCGATGTCGGAATGCACAGTGCCGGGCAGGTGGTCGCACGCGCCCAGCAGGCAATAGGCGGAACAATGCTCCTCGAGCCCGTCCAGAAATGCGCGAACCGTCGCCTCGCCCGCATATCCAGCCGGCATTTCCGTCAAACCTGCATCTCCTCGCTCACTTTTAACCGCAGCGCAACAATCTGAAGCTGGGTTCGATTATGCCAGACCTGCTCCTCCTTTCACCACAGCGGCGCCCGGGGGGACAAGCCTCGTTATACGTCTGGAGCCGCGCCTTTCCATCCCTTACGGCGTTCGCGCCGGCTGTTCCTCCGCGCCCGCAGGGCGGACCAGTGGTGCCTCCGTTGGTCATGTTGCTCACTCTTACCCGAATCCGGTACGCTGGGGCAGTCTATTTCGCAAGTTCAACGGCGCCTTGGGGTCTGTTCCGCGCCGCAATGTGCAGGCCGGAGGGAGCGGCTTGGGCGAGAAGCGGCTGGCAAACCGGGACAGCTCAGGAATTTCGTGCAAGGAGTGAGAGTCTGCGCATGGCAAGTCCTGTTTCCATCTGCGTGATCGGGTCTGGGTACGTGGGCCTGGTCGCCGCAGCCTGCTTTGCCGAGATGGGCCATCGCGTCCTCTGCGTGGACAACGACGAAGCTAAGGTGAGGACCCTGTGCGAGGGCGGCGTACCCATCTTCGAAGAACACTTGCCCGAACTCCTGGCCCGTCACAGAAACCGCTCCGTCACCTTCACTGCCGATCTGGCCGCGGCTG
>JASHUF010000281.1 GCA_030040175.1 Acidobacteriaceae bacterium | reverse complement strand
GCAAGGACGGCGTCATCAACCACGTTCTCGGCGCCATGAATCCGCAGGGCTGCCGCGTGGCTCCGTTCAAGGAGCCCTCCGCCGAAGAGCTCGCGCACGACTTCCTCTGGCGTGCGCACAAGGCCGCTCCGGCGCGCGGCGAAGTGGTCATCTTCAACCGCTCCCATTACGAGGATGTGCTCGTGGTCCGCGTGCACAATCTTGTTCCCCAATCCGTCTGGTCGCGCCGCTACGACGAGATTAACGCCTTCGAGCAAGAACTCGCCGCCAACGGCACCCACGTGCTGAAGTTTTTCCTGCACATCTCGCGGGAAGAGCAGTTGACGCGTTTCCGGCAGCGCCTCGACGACCCCGCCAAGCAGTGGAAGATCAGCGAAGCCGATTACAAGGAGCGCGCGTACTGGGACAAATATGTCGAAGCCTACGAGGAAGCGCTCTCCCGGTGCAGCACCGCGCACGCGCCCTGGTTCGTGATTCCCGCCAACCACAAATGGTTTCGCAATCTTGCCGTCGCCCGCATCGTGGTCGAGCATCTGGAGTCGCTGAAGATGAAATACCCCGCGCCCACGGTCGACATCGAGCACATCCGCCGCGAATATCACGCCGCGAAAAAGAAGTAAGTTGCTTAGACGCACTCGTTCTCGCCTGACTGCGCTCGATTTGCCTCCGGCCCTGCGCGCCACTTCTCAAAGGCTGCGAGCGCATCGTGCAGCCGCTCGAAGATCTGATCCGGGCCGAAGGCTGCGCTCAGACGATGGCGGTCGAAATCGGCCTTGGTGCTGGGAGCCAGGCGCGCAAAGCCGAGCCGCACGCCCGCCCGCTCCAGGTGCCCCTTCAGCTCCAGAACCACGCGCGCGGCGCTATAGTCCACGTTGGCAATGGCCTCGGCGTCCACGATCACCCAGCGCACTCCTTGAGAGCGCATGTCGTCGGGCGGCTGCCCGGCCAGCACCAGGATCTCCTGCGCAAAGCGGCCGGCGTTGGCATAAAACAGCGACGCGCCGAAGCGATACAGCACCAGCCCCGGCTCGGTGGCCGCTCCGCGCGCCGGTGGAATCACATTCCAGGCCATCTTCGCGTCGGGAACCATGACTCCCGAGTAGGGGTGATAGCTGTGGTGCACGATGCGCAGGAGCGACATCACCATGGCCGCGAGAATGCCGTCCTCCACGCCCGCCGCCACCACCACGATTGCAGTCGTCAGGGCCACGGCAAATTCTCCCGGGCTCTCGCGGCGAATGCCGAAGAGTCCGCGCAGGTCGATGAGGTGAATGGCCACCAGCAGCACCAGCGCGCCCAGCACGCACTGCGGCATGTACCCGAGGGGGCGGGTGAGAAACAGCAGCACGCACGCCACTATGCACGCCGTGGCCGTCTGCGCCATCTGGCTCTGCCCGCCCACGCTCTCCACCATCGCCGTTTGCGTGGGGCTGCCGTTCACCACAAAAGTTCCGCTCACCGCGGCTGCGGCGTTGGCTGCGGCCAGCCCCAGCAGGTCGCGGTTCTCATCCAGCTCCTCGCCGTGCCTCACCGCGTACACGCGCGCCGTGGCCGCGCTCTGGGTGACGATCATCACCGCGCACGCGGCGGCAACGGGAATCAGCGGCAGAATCTCCCGCCACCTGAGCAGCGCAAAGTGCAGATGGGGCAGCCCGCCGGCCACCGCGCCGATGGTGGCCACGCCATGCGCGGAAAGGTGCCAGTAGGCACTCGCTCCCGTGGCGCCCACCACCGCCACCAGCGGGCCGGGAATCTTCGGCGCGGCGTAACTGAGTCCGAGCACGACCGCCAGCACCGCGGTCGAAACCAGCAGCGTGGGCAGATGCACTTGCGGCAGCCCGCGGCAGATCTCGATTGCCTGCATCACCGTCCGCCGCGATTCGACCTGCACGCCGAGGGTCTCTCCCAGCACGGCAATACCCACCTGGAACCCCACGCCGGTCAGGAATCCGATCAGCACCGTCTGCGAGAGAAAGTCGGCGATGAAGCCCAGCTTGAACAGCCGCCCCAGCAGCAGAAACGCCGCGGTCAAGAGCGCCACGTACCCGGCCAGCAGCACGTATCGCGCGCCGGCGGCCGGCGCCATCGGGGCCAATCCGCTGGCCAGGATCGCCGCGGTTGCCGAATCCGCCGCCACCACCAGGTACCGGGAGCAGCCGAAAGCGGCAAAGGCCAGGATGGGCAAAAGGAGGGTGTAGAGGCCCGTCACCACCGGCATCCCGGCAATCCGCGTGTACCCCAGCACCTGGGGAATGTTCATCGCCGCCAGTGCGACCCCGGCGCGGGCATCGCGCAAGGCGCCGGACCGGCTGAAGGGCCGCACGCCTTGAAGCCATCTTGAACGCCGTTCGGGCAAAGCAAGAACTCCTGTGCGGTGCGCTTCGAGATCCACGCATGAGGACGTCCAGGCGCACCCAGGCAACAAAGAATGTTGCCATGCTAAACCACGCTGGTGACTAGGTTTGGAAGGGAGTACGCTGGCGCGCTGGCTGCAATCGCGCGCGCGCCGGCGGCGGGCGAACGGCGCGCGGCCGAGATTCAAGCTCTGCCTGAGCGATCAAGTTCTTGATTTTGCTCGATTTTGGTGGGCGGTCAGGGACTCGAACTTGAGCCGTTTTGCGCGCGTCTGAGCGCGCAGGCGAAATCCCGAGTCCGCATCGCGGACGAGGGACCTCCCGGCCAAGACCCTAAGTTCGGTTGGTGGGCGGTCAGGGACTCGAACCCCGGACCTCTTCCGTGTGAAGGAAGCGCTCTAACCAACTGAGCTAACCGCCCGGAATCGAAGAAGAAAAGTCTGCACCAGAGGGGCTTCCCGTAGGGTAGAGTAACACCAGCAGGCATGGGCGGCCAAACCCTGAAGACGGGCTTGGCGGCACCGGCTCTGTGCAATCACCAGAGCATGTTCCGGAGCATAAAATCAACCCGCGCAGCCTTGCCGGTTTCGAGGCGCGAAACAATTGCGTTCGAGTGCTTTCGTGGCTTCTTTACCCGGTTTTCGCGCCGGCGGCATGGTCCGGTTGAGCCCGCCGGGATGGCTCTCCTTGCGGGCCAGTTCGGAGGACTGGTTTCCGGCCCCGGAATCGGCCCGATAATCCGCCCAAGAATGAGCCCCGAAAGCGACTCCGCCAGCCTGGAAGCTCTCCACCGCGGCCCCGGCTTTTCGCCCGCCGCGCGCCTGGCCCGGACGGGGCGTCCCGGCAAGGACTCGGGCCAAGCTCCCGGAGACCGCGACGGCGGTGGAAATTCGCACGAAGAAACCGCTTACGAGGCGCAACCTTCCCGCCGCGACGGGGTTCCTGAAGATATGGCAACCATGGTCCTGGACAGCCCGGCCCTGGTAGCGGGATCGGTGACGGGCTCGACTCTTCGGGCGAACCCGGTATCCGGGCCCGGTCTGAATCTTCGGGGCGAGGTGGATCCGGCCGGCGATGCAGCGGTCATGCTGCGCGTGGCCGCGGGCGACGAAGGCAGTTTCAACTATCTGGTGGAAAAGTACCACCGGCCCATGATTCACTTTCTCTACCGGATGGTCCATAACCAGTCCGTTGCCGAAGAGCTGGCGCAGGAGGTGTTCCTGCGCGTCTACCGCGCCAGGGACAGTTACCGGGCTGAAGCCAGATTTACCACCTGGCTTTACCGGATTGCAACTAATCTGGCGGTCAACCACGCGCGCGACACCCGGCACGAGCGCGCGGCGCAGACGGTTTACCTGGACGCTCCGGACGAAGAGACCGGCGCGACCCCCGATCTGGCCGACGACGAGCCTACGGTGGAGCAGCGGCTTCTGCGCGAGGAACGCATGAAGGCGATTCGCAGCCACGTGATGGCGTTGCCTGAGCGCCAGCGCATGGCGGTGCTGATGCACAAGTATCAGGGGATGGATTACCGGCAGATCGGAGAGGTGCTCAAGCTGAGCGAGTCGGCGACCAAGTCGCTGCTCTTCCGTGCCTACCAGACCTTGCGGGACAAACTGAGGGATTTTGTTTGAGTGGAAATAAGCCGGGAAGTAAGCCGGAATCGACCGGCGGAGAATGTGGGGTGGGAATCATGAAGCGGTTGAATTCGAAATGCACCGGAATGGAATCGAAGCTGGCGGATATGCTGCTCGATCCCGCGTCGGCGCCTGCCAAGGTTCAAGCACACGTTGCCGAGTGCGAGAGCTGCCGCGGCCAGTTGGACTCGCTGCGCGCCACCATGGGCGTGCTCGATGCGTGGCAGGCTCCGGAGCCCAACCCCTACTTTCTCACCCGCCTGGCCGCGCGGATGCACGAGGAACGCGAGGCCGCGCCGGCCGGCTGGTTTGCGCGTCTGCGCGCCCGCATCGCCTACGGTCCCGGCCTGCATGCGCGCCCGCTGGCAGCCATGGCGCTGACGGTGTTGCTGCTCCTGGGCGGCGGAACTTATCTGGATGTTGCTGTCTGGAATGCGCCCAGTCAGATCGACAGGGATGCGGCAGTAGTCCACGATCTGCAGCTTCTGGATAACAACGCCCAGGTGCTGGATCAGATGGACGCCCTCTCGGCCGATCAGAACGGAGACTGAAGCGGTTTGACATTGCGGCCAGAGGCAGGGAGAGAAAGTCGTGAAGCGGAACTCGAGCACGGAGGGGATGCGTCCACGGGGGATGCGCCCATGGGCGTGGACTGCGGCTCTGCTGTTTCTCTGCCTGCCCGGGAGCTCGGCTCTCGGGCAGCGCGGGGAGCGCGCGGCCGCCGCGCGCGCCCGCTTTGCTGAGAACCATCCCCGCGCCGCCGCCCGGCAGGAGGCCCGCCAGCAGCGCCAGCAGGCCCGCCAGCAAAACCACTACCAACCCCCGTCGAATCCGAATCAGGGCCAGCGTCCTCCGGCCGGCTATCGTCCTGCCTACCCCAGCGCCAGCGGCGGAAATCTGCGTCCGGCGTATCCCGGGGCCGGCCGCGCGGGCAATCCCAATTCCCGCTATGCGCCGCCGGGCCATCTTCAGGACTGGCTGAATCAGCACCACGGCCTGCCCGTCCAGGATCAGGAGCGTCTGCTGCGCAACGATCCCGCCTTCACTCGCCAGGCGCCGGCCGAGCAGCAGCGCGAGGTGCAGCAGCTGCATCAGCTCAACCAGATGAGCGAGCAGCAGCGCGCGCTCCGCCTGGAGCGCAATGAGATGCTGGAGCGGCTCTCTCCCGAGGAGCGCATGGACCTGAGCGCCGCCAGCCGCCAGTTCGCCGCACTGCCTCCCGACCGCCGCCAGGCGATGACAAATGCCTTCCGGGATTTGCGTTCCGTGCCGCCCGACCAGCGCGACACCGTGCTCAACTCGGCACGCTTCCAGAATCAGTTTTCGCCCCAAGAGCGCAACATCCTTTCGAATTTTCTGCGCATCGAGCCGTATCGCCCGCCGCAATAAGGGCACGCCGCATGCTGCGGCCCGCGATCGGGCTTCTGGTATCCTTTCCCTGTGCCCAGTCAAAAAGGAGCGAACGGAGCGCGCCGCCGACCCCACACCCGGGACTCGGACCGCTGAGTCATGACCACCTCTTCCCTGGTCAACCCGGGCGAGTGGCCTGAAGCTGAGTTACCCGCCTTCGAACAGACAAAGGGCTTTGCTCAGGTCGACCTCTGGCGCAAAATCGTTCTCTGGACCGTGGCCGGCTATCTCATTCTCAATGCCGGTTTCGAGATGGTGTGCATTCCTTCAGCCGGTGCCGTGGCGGCCGCCGGCGAGGTCCGTCGAGTTCTATTCCCTGCCGCTCCTAAAGAGAACCCGATCGGCCACCGTGCTGCTCTCGATACGCCGCGCCCGGGCATGGGTGCGGACATTCCTGCGTAGCGCGCACGCCAACCGAGCACCTGGAGCAATCGTTTAAGCTGTGGGCGGGGGAGCAATATTGTGACACCGCGGGCCAAAGCCGCTAATCTCATTGATCGCCTGAAGCGGCGGCTCAAGCGCCGCCGGGAAACAGCCCTTCTCCGCGACCTGAAGGGCGTGATCCACGTAGGAGCGAACGTAGGCCAGGAACGTGACGTCTATCACTCCCTCGGCCTGCGTGTTGTATGGATCGAGCCCAACCCAGCCGTATTCGAGACGCTGCAGCAGAACATCTCCCCGTACCCATCCCAACGGGCCCTGAACTGCCTGATAACGGAAGAGGATGGAAAGCAATACGAGTTCCACATCGCGAGCAACGCCGGTGAGTCCTCGTCGATCCTGCATCTGGCGAAGCACAGGGATATGTGGCCCGGGGTTGCATATTCGGATTCGATCGGGCTTTCGGGGGTAAGACTGGGAACGGCGCTGGATCGCGAGAAAATCGACTTATCGCTATACGACGGCCTGGTCCTGGATACCCAGGGAACCGAGTTGCAGATTCTCAAAGGAGCTGCTTCTCTACTGCCTCGCTTACGCCTGGTAAAAATTGAGGCGCCGGACTTCGAGGCCTACGAGAGATGCTGCACGATCAACCAGCTCTCCGCCTTTATGAAGGCGAGCGGGTTTCGCGAGGACCTCCGAGTCCCATTCAGAAAAATGGAAGGAGTGGGGACGTATTTCGACGTCACCTATTGCCGCAACGGCAATTGACGGATCGCCGCAGAAACGCAAGCGGGGTCTCCGCCTCCACTGTTGCTCGCGCTCCACGGGAGCAAGGCAATTTGGGGATCTCTGGCGCGTGAGCCGACCCGTTGAACCGCACGCTTTTGCGAAGTAGGCAATCCGGCTTCTGGTATCCTTTCCCTGTGCCCAGTCAAGAAAGAGCGAACGGAGCGCGCCGCCGACCCCACACCCGGGACTCGGACCGCTGAGTCATGACCACCTCTTCCCTGGTCAACCCGGGCGAGTGGCCTGAAGCTGAGTTACCCGCCTTCGAACAGACAGAGGTCTTTGCTCAGGTCGACCTCTGGCGCAAAATCGTTCTCTGGACCGTGGCCGGCTATCTCATCCTGAATACCGGCTTCGAGATGATCCGCATTCCCCCCGCCGGTGCCGGCATCCCCATCGGCGAGCTGGTTCTTGTCATTTCCCTCTGCATGGTCGACGTCATCGCGCTGCTGACCAAGATGGCGTCCCAGGTCTGGATCTTTCCCATTCTTCTGTGGTGGGCCCTGAGTCTCAGCCGCTCGCTCTATGACCTCCACGTCGGCGGCGCATGGTCCTTCCGCGACGCCTCGCAGGCCATCGAATCGCTCTTCCTGATCGTCGGCTTCTGGCTTGTCAACAGCCTCGCCAACCTGCAGCACTTCTTTCGCTGGATGCGGCGCATGTTCATCGCCGCCATTTTCTACGGCCTGCTTTTTCCTTTTTCTGCAACCCTGCAGAAGTTTTCCCCCAGCCTGCCCGGGATGGGCACAAACTCCGCGCACCTTCTCTTCCAGATGACCAACACGCCCAATATCCTCATCTGGGCCGCGTGCTGGCTGCTCATCGAGCGGGGGCGCAGCCCCAGCCCGGTGCGGAGCAGGGAACTGCTGGCTGCGCTTCTGGTCGCGTTCGCGGTTGCTTTCGCCCAATCGAGGACCGTCTATCTCAGCGTGCTGTTCGTGGGCGTTATCCTCTTCCTCACCCGCAGCCGCCTGGCCGCGCGCTGGACTGCCATGCTTCTGCTCGGGGCCCTGGTCATTGGCGCCATCTCCGTCTCCGGCATCGCCATCAAGGGGCGGGAGCACAGGAAGATCTCCCTGGACTTCATCGTCTCTCACTTTGAGGCCATTTCCGGTAAGGCATCTTC
>JASHUF010000280.1 GCA_030040175.1 Acidobacteriaceae bacterium | reverse complement strand
TTATCTCATAGTTTAATCCCTCCGCCCTATATTTTTGAGCGTCCGCCCATCGTTCGCGGTATACTGATGTTGGCAGGAGGGCCGGGCGGTCGCTGCCGGGGCTTGCGCGAGCGAGCTTGCCGGGAGAGGAAAGTCCGAACTCCGCAGGGCAGTGTGCCGGATAACGTCCGGGACGCGGGCTTCAAGGCCCGTGGACGGCAAGTGCCACAGAAAACATACCGCTCGCCTCGGCGAGCAAGGGTGAAAAGGTGCGGTAAGAGCGCACCGCGCCGGCAGTAATGGCGGCGGCAGGGTAAACCCCACACGGAGCAAGACCAAATAGGGAGGGAGTGCGCGGGCCAGGAGCAAGGCCCGTGCCCGGTGCCGGCCCGGCGCCGAAAGCCTGCTCCATGCAATGGCGAAACCTCCGGGTAGGTCGCTGCTGAGCGCAAGCGGTAACGCTTCGCCTAGAGGAATGACCGCAACGGGACTTTGGTCCCAGAACAGAATTCGGCTTACGGGTTCTCTTGCCTCAAGAGCGACAGCCCCGGTTGGGTAAACGCCCAGCCGGGGCTGGCCATTTTTGAGTGGAGTTGGCGCGTTAGCAAGTTAGCGTCCGCTTCGCGGACGTTGGCGGGTCCGGCGGTGGAGTTCGTGCTTTCCCACCCTAGCGGCAAAGACAAAAGCGCCGCGAGGGTGGGGCACCCGAAGAATTGGCGCGTTAGCAAGTTAGCGTCCGCTTCACGGACGTTGGCGAGTTCGCGGGTTGGCGAGACAGACGCTGACTCATTTCCGTTACCATGAACCCATGCTGCGAGTGAAGAAGCTGGCGGCGGGTGCGCGGCTGCCGGTGGTGGCGCATGCCGGCGAGGACCTGGGCTACGACCTGTTTGCGCTCGAAGGCGCGCGGCTGGGGGCGCGGGAGACGGTGAAGGTGCGCACGGGGATTGCCGTGGAGGCGCGCGATCCGCGGACGGGCGCGGGGCTGGGACTGCTGGTGCGCGACCGGTCGTCAATGGCGGCGCGGGGCGTAACCACGACGGGCGGTGTGATCGATGCCGGGTACCGGGGCGAGATCCTGGTGCTGATGACCAACCTGGGCGACGGCGTGGTGGAGTTTGCCGCGGGGGAGAAGATTGCGCAGATGGTGCCCGTTCCTGTATTGACGGGGCCCGTCGAGGAAATAGAAAGTCTGGAAGACTCGGCGCGAGCCGCGAAGGGGTTTGGGAGTACGGGGAGGTAGGGGGTTAGCAAGTCAGCGAGTCAGCGAATGTGTTTTCCCAGGTCCCCAAAAGCGAGGGACCTGGGGCACCCATTGTCGTGCTGGGAGAGAGAGGGAACGGGGAAGCGGCATCGCGCGTATTCTGAGGGTGAAGAGCCATGCAATTCGGCGAAGCGGTCAAACTCGCGCTCGATGCGCTGTGGGCGAACAAGCTGCGCAGCATCCTCACGCTGCTGGGGGTGGTGATCGCGATTGCGTCCGTGATCACGGTGGTGACGCTGACCAACGGCGCCAAGGAGTTTGTGACCACGAAGATCAACACCTATGGCGCGGCGGTGGTAACCGTCAGCAAGATGCCGCAGACGTTCATGACCATCGATGAGTACCTCGAATTCCAGAAGCGGAAGAACATCACCGTGGACGATTACAAGGCAATTGCGCAGGGCTGCCGGTCGTGCGTATCGGTGGGCGCGCAGCGTACGGCCACGGGCAAGGTGGTTTACGGGACGCAATCGACCACGGATACGCAGATTCGCGGATGGACGTGGACGATGCCGCCCATCTCGAACCAGAACATCGTGCTGGGGCGCACGTTCACCGAGGCCGAGGATACGCATTCGGCGCACGTAGCCCTGGTGGGGGCCGATATTGTGAACAACATGCTGGGCGCGGGCGACCCGCTGGGCAAGGAGATCCGCGTGGACGGCGAGCCGTACACGGTGATCGGCGTGGGCGAGGCGCAGGGCAAGATGTTCGGCAGCAGCATGGATAACTGGGTGGCCATTCCGCTGACCGCATTTCTCGAGCAGTACGGCGCCTACGACCAGGACGCGAGCCTGCAGATCTACGTGGACACGGGCGGAGGCGGCGAAGTGATGGATGCGGTCGAAGACGAACTGCGCACGATCATGCGCATCCAGCGGCACCTGAAGCCGGGCGAGGCGGACACCTTCAACATCGATTCGAGCTCCACGTTCAAGGATCTGCTGGGCAAAATACTGAATAGCTTTGGCGCGGTGGTGGCGTCGATTGCGGCCATTTCGCTGGTGATCGGCGGCATTGTGATCATGAACATCATGCTGGTGAGCGTGACCGAGCGCACGCGGGAGATCGGCGTGCGCAAGGCGCTGGGCGCGCGCCGGCGCGACATTCTGCTGCAGTTTGTCATCGAGTCGGCGACGATTGCGCTGGTGGGCGGCGTGATCGGGGTGGTGCTGGGCATCGCCGCGGCCAAGCTGATCACGCTCACCATCGCCTTCCCCTCGGTGGTGAAGGTGTGGTCGGTGCTGGTGGCGCTGGTGGTGGCGGCGGCTGTGGGTCTGTTCTTCGGCATTTATCCCGCGCACAAGGCGTCGTCGCTCGATCCCATTGCGGCGCTGCGGGCGGAGCTGTAGGGTGATGTTCCAGAAGTTCGCGTTCAGAGAGCGGAGAAGCAACCGCAGATTCTTCGCTTACCACCCCCAAACTGAAGTGCGTTTGGGGCCCCGTACGCTCAGAATGACATCGGCAACTCTATCGAGAGCTTTTGCGACAGGATATTGGCTATGAAGCTGGCGCACGCCAAGGAAGCGGTGAAGCTGGCGGTGGATACGCTGCGCAAGAACAAGCTGCGCTCCGGGCTGACCATCCTGGGCATCACCATCGGCATCTCCACGGTCATCCTGATCTCTTCGGCCATCAACGGGCTGAACTCGAATATTTCTCATTTTGTGAGCTCGCTGGGCACGAACGATTTGTGGATCTTCCAGTTCGAGCCCTTCGGCAAGCGGCCCACGACCGAAGAGCTGAACCGCAAGAAGCTCACCTACGAAGACGCGATGGCCATGCGCTTGCTGCCGCACGTGGTGGCGGTCGATCCCGAATTGACGAAGCAGAATTTTCAAACCGGGCTGGGCAGCGTGAGCCTGAAGGCGGGCACGCACAAGATCGAAAACACGATCCTGAACGGCACCACCAGCGAGGTGACGCAGACGGCGGATATCGAACTCGACGAAGGCCGGCTGTGGACCGACGCCGAGGAGGCGCGCAGCGCCAAGGTAGTGGTGCTGGGCCACGATGCGGCCGAGGACCTGTATCCCAACGAGGACCCGATCGGCAAAGACGTGGACTGCGAGGGCACGATTTACACCGTGATCGGCGTGCTCGCGCCGCAGCCGCAGCCCTTCGGCAGCGGACGCAACACGCAGGACAATTCAGCCTACTTCCCTCTGGAGACGTTTCGCCATCTGCATCCGGAGGTTCTCGACTACTGGCTGGTGGCAAAGTATGACAACCCCGCGAACCGGGACCTGGTGACCGAAGAGGTGCGCGAACTGCTGCGCGTGCGGCGCAAGCTGCGCAACGACCAGGACGACAATTTTGCCATCTTCAGCCCGGACTCGCTGACGCGGCTGTGGAACCAGCTTACGGGCGGACTGTTCCTGTTCATGGTGGCGGTGTCGAGCGTGGGGCTGATGGTGGGCGGCGTGGGGGTGATGAACATCATGCTGGTGAGCGTGACCGAGCGCACGCGCGAGATCGGCGTGCGCAAGGCCATCGGCGCCACGCGCAGCGACATTCTGCTGCAATTCACCACGGAAGCGGTGACGCTGTGCATGGTAGGCGGTCTGCTGGGTGTGCTGTGCGGCGCGCTGTTCACGCTGATTCTGCACTTCGCCGTGTCGTTTCTGCACGCGGCGCTCTCGGCGCTGTGGGTGGCGATTGCGTTTCTGGTTTCGTGGGTAATCGGGCTGGTATTCGGGATCTATCCGGCGTGGAAGGCTTCGAATCTCGACCCGATTGAGGCGCTGCGCTACGAGTGACACAGCTTCTAGCTTCTAGCTGTTAGCTTCATCTCGGAGATGCCGGGATTCCCGCCGGCCGCTCGTCAACCTTTGCCCTCGCAAAGAACGCATTCTTTCGCCCGCCAAGCAATAGCTAGAAGCTAGGAGCTAGAGGCTGTAAGCTGGCTCCTGTGATGCCGCACGCGATGGCCCTGGCTGTGGAGACGGCGACTACGGCGCTGGCCGTGGCGGGGATGGGCTATTTTCTGGCGGCGCTCATTGCCGCGCGCGTGTTTGTGGCCGCGCGGCGCAGGCAGAATGCGCGCACAAGCAAGGGGGCAATGGACCAGGCGCCGGGCGTAAGCGTGCTCAAGTCGCTCAAGGGAGTCGACCCCGGCATGATGGATGCCTTCCGCAGCCATTGCCGGCAGAATTATGCGGGCGAATTCGAGCTGCTGTTCGGGGTGAGCTCGCTGAGCGATCCGGCGGCGGCGGCCGTGGTCGAGCTGCAGCGCGAGTTTCCCCAGCGGGCGATCCGGCTGGTGGAGTGCCCGGAGCGGCTGGGTGCGAACGGCAAGGTAAGCACGCTGGTGCAGCTCGAGCCCCACGCGCGCTTCGAGTTTCTGCTCATCAATGATTCCGACATCACCGTGGGGCCGCAGTATCTTGAGCGGGTGATGGCGGGGTTTGTTTCGCCTGAGGTGGGGCTGGTGACCGCGCTCTATCGCGGGCATGCGCACGGGTCAATTTTTCGTGGCGGCCTGCCCTCGCACCTCGAGGCGCTGGGCATTGCCACGGATTTTCAGGCGGGCGTGCTGCTCTCGAAGATGATCGAGGGCGGGTTGCGCTACGGGCTGGGATCGACGCTGGCGGTGCGGCGCGAAGCGCTCGAAAAAGCGGGCGGGCTCGAGGCGCTGGTGGATTATCTCGCCGACGACTACGAGCTGGGCGCGCGCGTGGCCGGGGCCGGTTACCGCGTGGAGCTGTGCGCGGAGGTGGTGGAGACGAGCGTGCCCGCGTACGGCTGGCGCGGGTTTGTGGATCACCAGTTGCGTTGGCTGCGCACGGTGCGCGATGTGCGGCCCGGCGGCTACGCGGGCCTGGTGGTGACGCATGGCCTCGGATGGGCGCTGATCAATGTGCTGGCGAGCGGTGCGAGCCCTCTGAGCCTGTGGCTGCTGGCTTCGAGTTTCTTTCTGCGCCTGGCGCTGGCGATGACGGTGGGCGCGGAGGCGCTGAGCGACCGCGCGGTGCTTCCCTGGCTGTGGCTGCTGCCGGCGCGGGACCTTGTGGCCATGGGATTGTGGGCAGCGGGATTTGCGGGGAACACGATTGTGTGGCGCGGGGAGCGGATGGGGTTGAAGGGCGGGAAGCTGGTCAAAGCGAGTTAGCGGAGTTGGCAGAGTTGGCGGAGTAAACAGGCCTGATGGGCTCCGTGCTTTCCCACCCTTTCGACCAAGAACGTCGAAAGGATGGGGCACCCAGCGAACCAAGATTCGCGGTTTCCCGGGGCACCCAGGTTTATGCTGATTGATTTCCCACCTTAGGCGCAAAAACAAAGACGCGCCGAAGGTGGGGCACCCGTCAGTCGGCGGCGGCGGCGCGGGAATCTTCTTCGGCGCGGATGGCGGTGGTCTCGATGGAGAGACAGGCGCCGAGTTCGGCAAAATCCCTGTCCCAGCGTGCGCGGTCCTCCCGGGAGAACGCGGCCAGAGCCCGGCCGGAGGTGCGGAAGATCTCGTACCAGAGGTTCTGCGCCTGCCAGAGATTGAGGTCGAAGGGAAGCTCAGAGAAGGTGCGCGCGAGGGTGAGGGCGCTCTCCAGGGCTTCGAGCGACCCCGCGGACATCTGCAGATCGACCATGGCGCGCTTCATGCGCTGGTCGGCAATGTAGGAGAGGGTGGCGGATTCGAGCGGGACCTGGTCGGCCTTGGCGAGCGAAAGGTAGGAGCGCATCTGCGCCAGATCGACGGGATCGTTCTCGAGCGTGCGGCGCAGGCCGGCGTTGATGGCGAAGCTGGCGGCGAGAGCGAGCGCGGGCGGTTTGGGCAGCCCGGCCTGGGAGAGATAGTGCAGCAGGCTGGCATGATCCTGGTAGATGGTGGCAAGGGAATTCTCGACGTCCCAGAGCGTGGTGTTAAGGATGACTTTGACAATGCGGCGCTGCTCGTCAGAGAAGAGCGAGGTGAGCGAGTAGCGGGCGTGGCCGAAGAAGCGGTCGAGGAGGCGAATGACCTCTGGAAAATCGGCGCGCAATACGTGGCCGGAGGCTTCCTGCGCGAAGGCGTCGAAAGCGGAGGCGTCCGCGTCGGCGTAGGGCTTGACCGCGGCGGTGATGTTCTGGTCGCCGAAGTGAAGAACGGCGAAGGCAAAGGTCTGGTTCCGGCCGGTGATGTCGCTGGCGATGTGGGCGCGGCCGACGGCGAGGCGCCCGCGGCCGGAGGTAAAAATGTCGTAAGAGATGCGCTTGACGTGAAAGCAGAAGAGGCTGGTTTCGTCGGCAAATGAGGAAAAGACGGAACTGATGGCGTAATGGGCCGCAACCTGCTCCAGGTTGATTTCCATGGTGCGGACGCATTTCTGGTAGATCTGCGCGCCGTCGCCGGCGGAGGGGACGTTCGATTTGGCTTCGGCCATGCGCGCGAGAAAGGCGGGCTCGAGTGAAGCGGCGCGCGCGCCGAAGAGATGCCGGGCGAGCTGCAGCACGCGCGCGGCGTAAGCGATGATCTGCACGGTTTCGATGCCGGAGATATCGTCAAAGAACCAGCCGCAGCTGGTGTACATGAGCTGCGCGTGGCGCTGCATCTCCATCAATTCCAGGGCGCGGATGCGTTCCTCTTCCGCGAGCGGGTGCGACTGCTGCGCGGTGAAGAAGCGGCCGGCGCTCTCCGCGGCGCGGTCAAGCACCACCTGGATATAGGCGTCGCGCGCGGCCCATACGTCGCGGAAGAGCTTGCTGCCCTCCTCCTCCGTAAGGGGAACGAGAGCGTCGCGCAGCGCGTCGAGAGCCTGGCGGAGGGGCGTGCGCCAGGCCTGGTTCCAGCCGGGCTTGCCGCCGTTGCAGCCGCAGTTGGAGCGCCAGCGCTCGACGCCGTGCACGCAGCTCCAGGAAGTGTCTTCGGCCATCTCGCATTCGTACTCGGGAGGAAACTGCTCAAGGAAGCTCGCGTAATTGGCGAGCTGGACGGTCTTGTCGTTTCCGAGGAGGCGCAAGGCGTATGCCAGGGCCATGTCGCCGTACTTGTGATGATGGCCGTAGGACTCGCCGTCCGTAGCCACGTGGACCAGCTGCGGCGCGGGCGAGTCTTTGAAGCCCGCCTTGAGGCGCGCGGCGAAGGCCTCGCCGGAGTTGAGCAGCCCCTCGAAGGCGATGGCGCGTGAGGTGGGACCGTTGTAAAAAAAGATGGCAATGGAAGCGCCGGAGGCGAAACGGGCGAGATAGGGGCGGGTGGTGTCGACGGAGGCATTGGGGGTATCGATCCAGTTGCCGGCCGCCGGTGCAGAATCGGCCGGCGGCGCAGATTTGGCCGGCGAGGCAGCGGCGTCCAGCGCAGAGGGAGCGGCTGCTTGGTTGAAACTGGGAGCGGGATCGGCCGCGCCGGCGGAGGAGGGTTTCTTGAGCGGGCGGATGCGCCTGCACTGGTGCGGCGCCAGCACGGTGAAACGGATGCCGTTCTGGGCCATGGCTTCGAGCGAGGCCGAGTCGGCCGCGGTCTCAGACAGCCACATACCCTCCGGCTTGCGGCCATAGGTGAATTCGTAGTCGGCGATGCCCCAGCGGATCTGCGTGACGCGGTCGCGCGGGCTGGCCAGGGGCATGATGATGTGGTTGTAGACCTGGGCCATGGCCGAGCTGTGGCCGGAAAAGCGCTTGCGGCTGGCCTGTTCGCCGTCGAGGATCATGCGCAGGGTGCGGGGCGCATTGCCTCTCAGCCAACTGAAAAGCGTTGGGCCGAAGTTAAAGCTCATGCGCGAGTAGTTGTTGACGATGGCGATGATGCGGTTCTTCTCATTGACGATGCGGGCGGCGCCGTTGACGGCGTAGCACTCGGCGCAGACGCGCTCGTTCCAGTCGTGGTAGGGCGCGGCGGCGTCCTGCGTCTCCACGGTCTCAAGCCAGGGATTCTCGCGCGGGGGCTGGTAAAAGTGGCCGTGGATCGAGACGAAGCGCTTGGCTGGAGGCATGAGAATTTTCCCATCGAGGACCGGTTAAGAAGCGTTCCCCGGTCCGGAGCAGGGCCGGAGTTCGAGCCGGCGTCAAATAAATATCTTACGTCGAAACAAAAAACAATTCCGTTTCATGCGGCGTCGGCACGGTGTTTTGAGCCAGTCCGGGGCTCGACAGGTTGGAAACAACTTGTTCGGGCAGAAGTTCGCTCCAGGGGCTGAAGCCCGCGCACATTTTGCCCCATTGACGGCCGGGCTAAAGCCGTGCCCTTGTTACAAACCATCCTTCGATAGGGTTTTCAATAGGCTGAAATCGCACACGATTGCCACACTCGTTTGCTTGGATGCAGGGGGAGCCCGCGCGCGTCAGGTGCGCGCC
>JASHUF010000279.1 GCA_030040175.1 Acidobacteriaceae bacterium | reverse complement strand
CGACCTGAAGACCGGCGATTCCATCAGCGGCAACGTGCGCCCGCCGCATGAAGGGGAAAAATACTTCGCGCTGGTGAAGATCGAGGCCATCAACTTCGAGTCGCCGGAGGAAACGCGCAATAAGATTCTCTTCGACAACCTGACGCCGCTTTACCCCCAGGAACGCATCAAGATGGAGACGGTGCGCGAGGGCGTGAGCGGGCGGGTCATGGACCTGCTGACACCGGTGGGCAAGGGCCAGCGCGGGCTGATCGTGGCGCCGCCGCGCACCGGCAAGACCATGCTGCTGCAGTCGATTGCCAACTCCATCACCACCAACCATCCCGAGGTGGTGCTCATCGTGCTGCTCATCGACGAGCGGCCGGAAGAAGTCACGGACATGCAGCGCTCGGTGAAGGGCGAAGTGATTTCTTCCACCTTCGACGAGCCCGCCGCGCGCCACGTGCAGGTTGCGGAAATGGTGATCGAGAAGGCCAAGCGGCTGGTGGAGCACAAGCGTGACGTGGTGATCCTGCTCGACTCGATCACCCGCCTGGCGCGCGCCTACAACACCATCGTGCCGCCATCGGGCAAGGTGCTCTCCGGCGGCGTGGACTCGAACGCGCTGCAGCGGCCCAAGCGCTTCTTCGGCGCCGCCCGCAACATCGAAGAGGGCGGCTCGCTCACCATCATCGCCACGGCCCTGGTCGATACCGGGTCGCGCATGGATGAAGTCATCTTCGAAGAGTTCAAGGGCACCGGCAACATGGAAATCATCCTCGACCGCAAGCTCGTAGACAAGCGCGTCTTCCCGGCCATCGACATCCAGCGCTCGGGCACGCGCAAGGAGGAGCTGCTGATTCCCAAGGACGACCTGCAGCGCATCTTCGTGCTGCGCCGGGTGCTCAACCCGCTCTCGCCGGTGGAAGCCATGGAACTGCTCATCGGGCGTCTCGAAAAGGTGCGCAACAACGCCGAGTTCCTGACCAATATGAACCAGCTCTAGAAGGCTCGCGGAAGCCCTGGGCTGCGGCGCTGCGCGCTTGAATCGAAACGCTGGTAAAATAGGTACGTCCTTCGGTATGGGGCTGTAGCTCAGCTGGGAGAGCGCCTCGTTCGCAACGAGGAGGCCAGCGGTTCGATCCCGCTCAGCTCCACCAACTCTTTTCCGCATTTCGTGTTAGCGGGGTCCTTCGCTCGCTGCGCTCAGGATTTCGCCTGCGGGCTCGGACGCCCGCAAGACGGCTCAAGTTCGATCCCGCTGGAGCTCCACCAATCTCCCCAACATTTGGAAGCGGCCCGGCTTTTCGCATCCATCAGCAGTCAGCTTCAGCCTGCGCGGTGCGCGATCAGCATCCCTTTATACTGAGTTCAGCACGAGGGGTACGAGAGTGCTGGAGACGATTTCACCGCCGGAGGCGGCCGCAACCGGTCTGAGGCCGTTGTGCGTCGACCTGGACGGAACCCTGATCAAATCGGACACGCTGGTGGATTCGCTGCTGGCCATGGTGCGCAAGCGGCCCCTCCGGGTCTTCGCGCTGCCGTGGCATCTGCTTCGCGGCAAGGCGGCGTTCAAGGCGTACGTCACGGAACACGCGCAACTGGATGTGGCGCACCTGCCCTATAACCGCAAACTGCTCAGCTTCCTTGCGGAAGAACGGGCGCGGGGGCGCGCGCTTTTCCTGGCCACGGGCGCCGATGTGCGGCTCGCCCGCTGCGTGGCCGATCACCTGGGCATCTTCAGCGGCGTGCTGGGCAGCGACGGCGAAATCAACCTCACCGGCAGCCGCAAGCTCGACTGCCTGCGCAGCCGGCTGGGCGCGGGCGCGTTCGATTACGTGGGCAACGACACGCCCGATCTGCCGCTGCTCGAACAGGCGGCCGAGCCGCTGCTGGCCAACCCCAGCCTGCGCCTGCGCAGGAAACTAAAGGCGCGCGGCATTCGCCCGGTGCGGACGTTCGAAGAGCGCAACCGGCCCTTGGGCGCGCTGGTGCAGGCGATGCGGCCGCACCAGTGGACCAAAAACCTGCTCATCTTTTTGCCTCTGCTGCTGGCGCACGTCATCAGCGGGAGCAGGCTGCTGACGGCGCTGCTGGCGTTCTGCTGCTTCAGCCTGGCGGCCTCGGCCACTTACATCGTGAACGACCTCATGGACATCGAGGCGGACCGGCATCATGCGCAGAAGCGGCTGCGGCCGTTTGCCTCCGGCGATCTGCCGGCCCTGCGCGGCGCGTGCGTGGCGGCCGTATTTCTATTGCTCGCCCTTGCCGGGGCGCGCTTCCTGCCGCCCGCGTTCCTGGGTTGGCTGCTCCTGTATCTCGTGAGCGCGCTCGCCTATTCGCTTTATTTGAAGCGCATCGAGCTGGTGGATGTGGTGGTGCTTTCGGGGTTGTACACGCTGCGCTTGCTCGCCGGGAGCGCGGCCACGCACTCGCACATCTCGCCCTGGCTGGCCGGATTTTCCGTGTTTCTGTTTTTCTCGCTGGCCATTGTGAAGCGCTTTGCGGAGCTCGAGAATCTGCGCTCGCGCGGGTCGTCGCCGCGCAACGGGCGCGGCTACCTG
>JASHUF010000278.1 GCA_030040175.1 Acidobacteriaceae bacterium | reverse complement strand
TCGTTCCACCAGATTTTGTCCATGCGGTTGTCATGGCAGCCGCTGTTGGAGACGGCCACCTTGTAAAACTCGGGATGAAACAGCAACGCGCCCATTGCGCTCTGCCCGCCTGCCGAGGTCCCGAAGATGCCCACGCGCGAAATGTCGTACCACGGATACTTCGCCGCCGCGGCCTTGTGCCACATGATGCGGTCGGGGAAACCAGCGTCCTTCAGGTTGTGCCAGGCCACGTCGTGGAATGCTTTGGAGCGGTTGTTCGTCCCCATTCCGTCGATCTGCACCACCACCAAGCCGAGCTCCGTGAGCGGCTCCACGCGCGCGGAAAATGACTTGGGCACGAACGATCCCTGCGGCCCCGCGTAGATGTCCTCGATCACCGGATACTTTTTGTGCTCGTCGAAATTCGCCGGCCGGTAAATCACACCCCAGATGTCCGTCTTGCCGTCCCGCCCTTTCGCCGTGAACACTTCCGGCGGATGCCATCCCGCGGCGACCAGCTTGCTGACGTCCGTATGCTCCAGCTCCATCAGCTCCTTGTTGTCCTCGGTGCGGTAGAGCGCCATCGTGGGTGCCATGTCGATGCGCGACCAGGTGTCCACGTAATATTTTCCGTCTGAAGAGTACTCGAGATGATGGTTCGCCTCCACCGGCGTCAGCGGCGTCAACCCGGTTCCGTCGAAGTTGATGCGATAGCCGTGGACGAAATACGGATCCTCGCCGGCATTCATGCCGCTCGCCTCGAACCAGATCTCGCGCTTCTTCTCGTCCACGTAATTCACCGCGCGCACCACCCAATCGCCTTTGGTGATCTGATTTACCACCGCTCCCGTTTTTCCGTCGATCAGGTAAAGGTGCTCCCATCCGTCACGCTCTGAGGCCCAGACGATCTGCCTGCCGTCGTCCACGTCATGGCGGTAAATTTTGCCGGTGTCGTATTGATTCATGACCAGCGGCTCGTAATTGATAAACGTATCGCTCTGCTCCGTAATCAAAGCGCGGGCCGCTCCCGTGTGCGCATCCACTTCAATCACCCGGTACACCTGGTGCCCGCGCTGGTTGTATTCGAAGGTGAATCCGCGGCTGTCTTTCCACCATACAGGCGCGCTCAGCTCATACGGATTGGGAAACAGGCTGCTTTCGATCGGCATCTCGCGCTTTGCCTTGATGTCGAACAGCACCGGCTGCGGCAGCGCCAGTACGTCGCCCGGCTTGGGATACACCATGGTCGGATACTCCGGCTGCAATTGATCGGCGGGCGCCGCGTCCACGTAATGAATCAGCCGCCGGTAGCCGGGCCGGATGCGATAGGCAACGAGATATTTTGAGTCGGGCGACCAGGCGATCGTCTCCAACGCGTAGTAATTGCCTTCCGACCCGTCTTCGCTGAGATCGATCTTTTCCTTCCCATCTTTTGCCCGTACGTGGACGTTGTAATTCTCGACGTAGGCGAGCCACTGTCCATCGGGCGAGGCCTTCGTCTTGTCGGCGCCGTTCACCGCCTTGGGCGTGTCGTCGTAATCGTCGTCGCCCTCGTACTCCTCGTCGCCGGGATGCAGCAGTCCCTGGTTCGCGCACGTGTATGCCTGAAGATCGCAGCGCCAGCGCGCTCCCTCGAGAATGAATTCAATCGCCGTCTTGTTGTCCTTGTAGCGGAAGCGCATAAACGGCAGCGTCGTGGCCTTCAAACTTTCGCCGCTTGCCGTAGAAAGCGCGGCCGCGAGCTTCTCGTGGTCAAAGGCCGGCTGCTTGGTCTGCGCCGCCGCATCCACCAGCTCGAAGACGTGCCCGCCCTCCACGCTCCTGCGGTAAACGAAGGTGTCCGAACCCTCCTGCCACACCGGCTGCTCCGGCAGATCGATGACCAGCTTGCTGTATTTCTCCTGGAGATTCAGCGCGCGGTCGAAATCCGCCGCCGTCAACTGGCCGTAAGCCGCTCCGCAAACGAAAGCAAAACCGCAAACCCATCCCGCCCGCACCCATCCACGATGCCTCATGTTCCTCCCTGTGCGCCTCGTTCGTTCTCTTCAAAAACACTAAACCGCCGCCCTCGCATCCCGTGCACGCGGATACGAGAAGCGGCGGTCATCAGAGCATTGCTTGCCTAGAATTGTATCTGCGCGCGGAACTGGATATCGCGCGATCCACCCGAGCCCGTCCCCTCGGGATTGGTCTCCGTCCCAGGTGCAGCCGGACTGTTCGTCACCGTGACATATTGCACCGGGTTATTGGAGTTATACTCGGCCACCGAAGCAGCGTCCTCGTAATTCCAGATCGGGTGATTGAACACGTTGAGCATCTCGGCCTGGAGGCTGAAGTGCACTTGTTCGAAGAGCGGGAAATCCTTGGTGACAGCAAAATCGGTGCTGACCAATTGCGGTCCGTGCAGGTAGATAAACTGCCCCAGCTGGCCGGGTGTGGTTTCCGGAAGAACCGTGCCCGAGCCGTTGTTGAACACGTTCGGGTTCATCAGATTCATCGGTGCCGAAGGGTTCGATGGATTCGGATAATAGCCGACGGCCTTCTGCAGTTGCTTCACCGTGATTCCGTCCAAGACCACGCCGGAGTCGCTCGCATCCGGTGCGCTGTAAGATGGCACACCGAACAAATAGTCGTAATCGTTATAGGTGTTGGTGCCGCCTAGCAACTTCATGTTGCGGCCCGTCTGCCACTGGAAGATCGGGGGCACGGTCCAGCCGCCGACAGCCTCGTTGAGAAGGCGGCTGGCGCTGTGAAAAGGCAGCAAATAGGTGGAATAGACGCGGAAGGTGTTGCGCTGATCGTAGGGAGACGGTGCACGACTCAGGTGTCGATTCCGCAGGGTTGTAAAGTTCCCCAGGGCTTCATCGGCGGTGTAGTAGTCACCCACGTACCGGTTGGTAAATGCGTGGCTCCAGGCATAGTTCGCCATCAGCATCAGCCCGTGACCTGCGGGATGCTTCACCTGCGCCTGCAGTCCGTTGTACGATTCGCTCCCCGGATCGCTGAGCAGTAAGATCGGCTGTCCAGCAGCATAAGGGTTCGCCTGAAAGATATTAATCGGATACGATGTGGAGGAGGTATATCCGTAATTGATGCAGGGCGTAAACGCGCCCGCGCCGTTTCCCACCAGATTGCAAAAGTACGTCGAGCTGCTCCCGATCGCATTAGCCAGAGCACCCGCCTGGCCGCTCTGCAGATATCCGATATACGTCGGATTGACATAGGGCGAATTCGCAACAGAGTTGCTCCCGAAAGCCTGGTCCAGCAGCGGCGTGGACGTCAAACCCGCGTCCGCGAAACTCGCTCCCTCATTCGCGGCCAGATTGGTCTGCGCGGTCTGGAACTCGCTCAGGAAACCGTTCCCAAAGATGTTCACCTCGTTCAGGTCGTAATTCATCCACATGTGGATGGAGTGGTTGCCGACATAATTCACTTCGACCACTGTGTTGCCCGCCAACTGCCGCTGCAGGCCCAAGTACCAGTTTTCAATGTAGGGCGAGCGCAGATTGGGGTCCACGGTGGCAAAAGGTTGGTTTGCGAAGGTGAAGTCGGATTCCGGCGTAGGAAAGGTGAAGGAGCTCGGGAACGTATTCAGTGGGGGTGGCGTCTGGCCCAGGGCCAGCGATCCAGCGGGAAACTCGCCCGGAGGCGTGCTCGTCGGGGGTCCTGCATTCAGGAAAACGTCCTGAGTGTCGCCCGGATTGGTGTACTCTGTGGCCTGCTCGAAAGTCGTCCAGCCCTCGTCATAATGCGTGATCGCCGCACCGCCGCGGATCACCAGGTTCGATCCCCCGGCCAGCTTGCCCAGAAAACCATCCGAGCCGAAGTTCGGGTTCCAGGCAAAGCCCATGTTCGGCGACGGCTCCATCAGGTCCGGACCGTACGGAGCCGGCCGCAACGAAATCTGCGGATTGGCCACGCCGCTCAGCGTGCCCGGCTGGAAGAGCGCGCCCGAGGGGCCGAGCAGGTTGGCAAAGCTCGGATTCGTGTAGGTGTTGTTGGTGTTGTGAATCGCGCCCGAGAACTGCCAGCGGAAACCGTAGTTCAATGCGAAGTGGGGGTTAAGGCGCCAGGCATCCTGGAAATAGAATCCGCCCACCTTCTGCGCCTCCGGCTGATGCATGATGCCCTCAAGCGCATACTGGTGGGTCGAGGAATTCACCCAATTCTCTCCGGAAATGTAGTTCACCCGGCCCACCAGCGTGGCATAAAGGTCCTCCGCGTTGGTCAGGTCCTGCTCGTTCGCCTCGTTGAAGTTCATATCGGGAAAGTTCGTCGAATTGAACATACCCACGGCAGGGTCCAGGCTGTTGAGGCCAAGGTAGTATCCCGGCGGGTCGGCATCGCCCGTATCGAAATCCGTGGAGGTGCGCCAATCGCCGCCGAAGGTGAAAGAGTGCTTGCCGCGAGTCCAGGTCAGAAGGTCGCTAAGATCGCGAACCGGATTGTTGCGCGGTTCCGGCAGATAGTAGTTTGGGATCCACGGGGATAACGTGCCCCCTCCGCTCACGAAATACGGAGCATCGATGATGATGTTGTCTTCAGCGGTAAACGGACTTGTGGAACTGCCGATGTTGTACTCCTCCTGGGTATTCAGCACCCCGAAGTTGAGCTGGTCTACCAGGTTGGAAGTCATGGTCCAGTTAAGGCCGGTGGTAAAGGTCGAGTAGGTTGACTGGAAGCTGTCGCTGTTGTCGTAGGGATCGCCGGGATAAGGGGGCGAGCCGGCGTAGGTCCGCCAATACATGTCGTAGGCGACATGCCAATCGATCTTGGAGGTGATTTGGTAGTCGAGGCGAACCGTGGGGAAAATCTGGTCAGAATTATCTGGATACTGCCATGTAAGTTCGTTCTGGTAAGGCAGGGCGGTCGCGCTGTTCGCCAGAGCCTTCGAGACGGAAGGATTGATGTCGGAAAATTGGGCGGCAATCAGCGCGTTGACCGTGGAGGGGAAACCGTTGGCGGCCGCTATGCTCAGCACATTCACGGTATGCTGGGCGTTGTCGGTCCCGGTGTAACTGAAGTCTCCCGATTGTGCTCCAGGCGTGAGCACGCTCTGGTATCCGGTGCCTTTTCCTGGTTGGTACTCCTGCTCGTAGTTGCCGAAGAAGAAGACCTTGTCTTTCCAGATCGGGCCGCCCAGGCTGCCGCCAAAATCGCTGATGTGGAAAGGGGCCTTGGGAACGATGGGAGTCTGAGCGTTGTTGTAGTAGGTGTTGGCATCGAAGGCGCTGTTCTGCGTCTGCCAGAAGGCGTTGCCGTGAAACTGGTTGGTACCTCTCTTCAATTCAAAGCGCAGGGTTACGGCCCCCTCGGCGCCGGCGTCGGCGGTCAGATCATCGGTGGAAACGGTCGCTTCTTCGATCGCTCCAATGCGCAACGGAGCCGCGTCGAAAAAACCCGTCGTCGAAGTGCGATATCTCTGGAAGTTATCGTTCATGCCGTCCACGGTAATGTTCAGCGATGCGTTGGGCAACGCATTGTAAGTCTCAAAGCGCTGATCGCCCCCGCTCTGCGCGCCCGCAACCAGCTGCGCAAAAGGCAGCGCATCGCGCCCGTTCAGCGGCAGATCCTGCACCGCGTCCGGATTGATCGTTGTCGCGAGCGTGTTGGTCGTGGTCTCCAGCGTCTCGCCCTGTCCTGAAACCTCCACCGTCTGCGTCGAGCTTCCCACCTTGAGTTGCACGTTCAGGTTCAGCGCCCGCCCGGTCACCACGGTCACGTTGTTATATACCGAATCCGCAAAGCCTTTGGCGCTCACCTTCAGCGTGTATTGTCCAGCCTGGAGGTCGGGAAACACATAGGAGCCACTGGCGTTGGCGGTCACACTCCGGGCGAAGCCGGTTGCCGGCTCGCTGAGTGTGAGGCTGGCTCCGGCCACGACCGCGCCGCTCGAATCGAAGACGCTTCCCGTCAATCCGCCCGCAGTGGTCGCCTGGCTCCACGCCATGCGCGCCGCCGTGGACATTCCCAACACCAGCCCCAACACCAACATGGATACGAAGAACCAACTTCTCGGCCTCATCTGACCTCCAATGGCACTCAAGAACACTGCCTGTTTTGGTTGTCGAAATCTTGGGGATCGAGCGTGCGCGCCCCGGTGATGGGGAAACAGGGCCCCGCTTGCGAACGAAGTGCACAAAAGCTTGTGGATGATTGTGTACAATACCGGATGCGAACGTCAAGGAAATTCTTTTTGGGCGCTCCGGTTTCTTGTGGGATTCTCGCTCGAGCTTCGCGCCGCGCCCTTCTTTACCAGCTTCCCCGCTCGCCGAAGATGTCGATCACGTGCGCCAGCCGGTTGCAGCCGTTCTCCCAGTTGGCCTGCAATCCCCGCTCCACCCGCTCCGGGTCGCCGGCCACGATGGCCGCGATGATCTCGTCGTGCTCGGCCACCGAGAGGTGCAGGTCGTTGATGATGGAGCTGGCGTAAAGCCGCCAGTAGCGCTCCGCCTGCGGCTCGATGGACTTGTGCAGCGCCAGCAGCCGCGGCCCC
>JASHUF010000030.1 GCA_030040175.1 Acidobacteriaceae bacterium | reverse complement strand
ACCAAACAATACGCCTGTAGCGGGAGGCGTGACTTACGCGAACTCGGTGGCTACGTTTAGTCTTGGGCCGGGCGGAGCGCTGGCCTTCAACACAACCTACACGGCAACCATCACCACAGGAGCGCAAAACTCGCTGGGAACCGCGCTGGCCGCGAATTACACCTGGACGTTCACCACGGTTCCGCAGCCGGCACCGGCAGTTACTTCAACCACACCAGCGAATGGTGCCGCCGGCGTGTCAGTCAGCGCTCCGGATATCGCGGTCACCTTCAGTGAGGCAATCGATCCGTCCACGGTCACCAGCTCCACATTTACGCTCACCGGCAGCGGCGGCGAGGTTGCCGGAACCGCAGCAAGCGACGCCAGCTCGGGCGCCTCGTTCACTCCATCGGCCAACCTGGCTTACAGCACCACGTATACAGCAACCATCACCACAGGCATTACCGGTTCAGCAGGTACTCCTCTCGCCCAGAATTACTCCTGGAGCTTCACGACCACAACGCCCCCGGTGCCCACCGTCACCGCCACCGTGCCTGCGAGCGGCGCCACCAACGTAAGCGCCAGCAGCGCTCTGACGGCCGCCTTCAGCCAGCCGATGAATGCGTCGACTCTTACCGCATCCACCTTTACGCTGGCCACAACCAGCGGCGGCACTCCGGTTACGGGCACGGTGACATATAATGCCGGCACTGCAACGGCGACTTTCACGCCCGGTGCGGCTCTGGCGTACAGCACCGGATACACGGCCACCATCACCACGGGAGCGACGAGCGCCGCGGGAGCCGCTCTGGCCTCCAACTATGCGTGGAGTTTCACCACCGGGTCGGCTATCACCTCCATCACCGTAACCCCCAACACTGCAACCATTGGAACCCAGCAACAGTTCACGGCGACCGTAAACGGCACCGGCTCTTACAGCAAATCGGTGACCTGGTCGGTTGCCGCGCCGGCGGGCAGCTCGCTGAGTCCCGGGGACATCAGCTCCACCGGCCTTTACAACACGCCGTATCCCGCTCCGCCGACGGTGACCGTGACGGCGACAAGCACGCAGATCACCTCCATCAGCGGCAGCGTCACCGTTACCCTGAACCCGCCGGCAACGGCCGCCGGTCCCGCGCTCGCCGTCGATGTGAACACGCCCAATACGCCCAGCGAAAATCCGCACACCATCAGCCCCTACGTCTACGGAATGAATGCGTACGCTCTGGATTCGGCTTCGGAGAAGATTGCCAACCCCGGCATTCTGCGCTGGGGCGGCGACAACACATCGCGCTATAACTACCAGAACGGCTGGTCCAATTCGGCCTCCGACTACTACTTCGAAAACGGCCAAGGCGCCTATGCCATGTTTCCGAGTTCTACTGCGGGAGAAAACTTCACGCAGTTCTTCCCCGCCGTCAACGCGGCGGGCTCCGTAGCCCTGGGCACCGTGCCGGTCAACGGCTGGGTCTCGAACGGGACCAATGCCTGCAGCTTTCCGAAATCCTCCTATCCCAGCCAGATAGGCCAGAACGGCGATGCCGCATTCGTCAGCTACAACAGCGAGCAGTGCGGATATGGCGTTTACCCTGACGGAACCAGCGGATGCACCGATTCGCAAGGTTGCGACATTTACGGAAACAACACCGTCGCTGAGGTCACCAGCATCTCGGAGCCGCCGCCGAGCATCACCAGCGCCCCGGCCGCCGGCTCAGCTTCATCGGCTTTTGCCACATGGGCGGATGGAACGTGGTCGGGCGGCTGGGTGAATTCCATCGTATCCAATGCCAGCTACGGCAATGGCGCCAGCGGTAAAGGCGTGGCCGTCTGGGACCTGGACAACGAACCAACCTGGTGGGACGCCGTGCACCGCGATGTGCATCCCGATCCATTCACCTACGACGAGGTAACCGAGAACGGGATCGGTACGGCGCTGGCCATCAAAACCGCCGATCCCACGGCCCTCGTCAGCGGACCGGTGATCGACTACTGGTGGGCGTACTTCTACTCCAAGCAAGATATCGAACAAGGCTGGAGCACCGGACCTTGCTATGAGCCGTGGGACGATCCCACGGACCGCGAAGCGCACGGGGGTGTGCCCATGATCGAGTACTATCTGCAGCAGTTCAGCCAGTATTCGCAGCAGTACGGCATCCGCCTGCTCGATTATGTCGACATTCACGGCTACTTTGCGCCCGATTATCCTGCCGGCAGCGGCAACTCCGTCGGCCTGACCACGGCCGGCGACACCCAGGAGCAGGAAGCGCGCATGAACGGCACGCGCGCCTTCTGGGATTCAACGTATACCGATCCGAATTACCCGCAACCGAACTACAAAACCGACCCGAACTATACGACAAGCTGCTCGCCGCCGGCGCAGGCTCCCGAGCTGGTGCCCATGCTGCAATCCTGGGTTTCCAGCGAGTATCCCGGCACAAGTACAGCCATCGACGAATATAACTTCGGCGGGCTTGAGTCCATCAACGGCGCGGTGGTTCAGGCCGACATCCTGGGGATCTTCGGGCGCCAGGGCCTGGGGCTGGGCGCGTTTTGGCCCACCACCAATTACAACGAACAGAATCCGGGCAATTATGCTTTCGCCCTCTACCGCAATTACGACGGCAACGACTCGTCCTTCGGCAATACCTACCTCTACGCCACGAGCACGTCATCCGGCGCGGATGCCGAGAATCAGCTCGCGGTGTATGGAGCGCAGCGCAGCTCCGATGGCGCCATTACCGTCCTGGTCATCAACAAGACCTATGGCTCGCTGACCTCGACCATCAGCCTCGAGAACTTTACCGCGCCCAGCGGTACCACGGCGCAGGTCTATCAGTACAGCAACGCCAACCTCGACGCGATCGTACCGGAGACAGCCGTCGGCGTAACTCCGCCTTCGGGCAGCGGCACCACCAGCACCATCGGGAATTACACCTTCCCGGCGCAATCCCTTACGCTCTTCGTGATACCGGATTGATTCGTTGCGTGGCTGGGGCTGCGGTGGCGAGGGGCGGGAGTAAAGCTCGGAGACGGTTGTGCCTCCAGCACTTATGGAAGGCGTGGGAACCGGCGCAATTGGCGTTGCGCCTTCAACTAAATTGATTTAGTATGGGAGTCGAAAGAAATAGGGTTTTCATCTGCGCCAGCCGTGGCGCACCCCAATTAGCTAGAGTGCAATCTGCCGGAGATTCGAGTCATGCGGCCATGAAACAGCACACGCAATGGGGTTATGCGCATCCGCCCGATGATGGATAAAACGGGCAAACTCCCGTCTAATTTCTTATCCAAGGAGAAGTTCATGATGCGGTTCCGTTCCGGTTGGTGGCTGGTGAGCGCATCTCTGGCTCTTGCGGGGTGCGGTGGTGGATCCAATTCAGGGGGGTCGAACAATCTTCCTCCGGCGGTGACCGCGGTCACGCCCACAAGCGGCGCCATGGGTGTCGCGATTACCTCCGCGGTCACGGTCACATTCAGCGAAGCCATGAACTCGTCGACCATCACGGCGTCGAGCTTCACTCTTGCCGCGCAGGGTGGAGCTCAAGTAGCAGGAACCGTCAGTTACAACTCGGCCACGGACACGGCGACCTTTACGCCGGGCAGCTCGCTTGCCGGCGGCACGACCTATACCGCCACCATCACAACCGCGGTCCAGGCTTCCTCAGGGACCGCACTGGCTTCGAGTTACGCGTGGTCGTTTACCACCGCGGCCGGTCCGGCGCCGGCGGTCACCGCATTTACGCCAGGCAATGCCGCCACCGGCGTCTCCGCTGACACCACCGTGACCGCCACCTTCAGCGAAGCGATGAACGCGGCGACCATCACCGCATCGACGTTTACGCTCACCGGCCCGGGCGGGACGGCAGTGACCGGAACTGTCACTTACAACTCGACCACCTTCACCGCTACGTTTACGCCGGCCGCGGCCCTCTCGTATAACACCAGCTACACCGCCACGGTGACCACCGGTGTACAGAGCTCCGAAGGAGCCGCGCCGGCCTCGAGCAACAGCTGGTCGTTCACCACCGGAGGGCCGCCGGCGCCGACGGTCGCCGTCATGCCCGCGAATAACAGCGCAGGCGTGGCCGTCACTACTACGGTCACGGCCACGTTCAGTGAGGCGATGATGGCATCGACCATCACCAGTTCGACGTTTACGCTCGCGGGTCCGGGCGCAACCGCAGTAACGGGAACCGTCACGTACAACTCAACCAGCCTCACCGCTACGTTCACGCCGAACGCGCCGCTCGCCTACAGCACCACTTACACAGCCGCGCTGGCAATTACAATCACCGCTTCAGACGGAGTTGCGCTGGCCCCAACCACCTGGACCTTCACCACGATCGCTGCTCCGCCGACGGTCACCGCGGTCTCGCCAACCAATGCGAGCACCGGCGTGGCCGTTAGCACGACCCTCACGGCTACCTTCAGCCAGGTCATGAATTCTTCGACGATTACAACCTCGACCTTTACGCTCGCCGCACAGGGCGGAGCCGCCGTAACCGGCGCCGTCAGCTACAACTCCACCACCTCGGTGGCCACATTCACGCCATCACAAGACCTCGCTTACGACACGGCCTATGCCGCCACCATCACCACGGGCGCTACGAGTGCGCAAGGGATTGCTCTGGCCCAGATCGTCACCTGGAGCTTCACCACAGCCACGGCCCCGGTGCCCACCGTCACCGCCACCGTACCCGCCGGCGGCGCCACCAACGTGATCGCGACCAATGCCCTGACGGCTACCTTCAGCCAGCCGATGAATGCCTCCACACTCACCGCGTCCACCTTCACGCTGGCCACAACCAGCGGCAACACTCCGGTTACGGGCACGGTCACATATAATGCCGGCACTGCAACGGCGGCTTTCACGCCCAGCGCGGCTCTGGCGTACAGCACCGGGTACACGGCCACCATGACCACGGGAGCGACGAGCGCCGCGGGAGCCGCTCTGGCCGCAAATTACGCGTGGAGCTTTACCACCGGGTCGGCTCCGAGCGCGGCAACTGTCGACTTCGGAACCACCTACCAGACCATCCAAGGGTTCGGCGGGTCGACGGCGTGGCTCGGACCAATGCCCCCAGCCGTGGCCACGGCCTTGTTCAGCCCGACTGACGGCCTGGGCTTGAGCGTCCTGCGCGTGCGCATCGATCCCACAGGCTCGTCCTCGGGCGGCGGCACCTACAACTACCCGTATGAAACCGGCGAATGGGATTATGAGGCGGCCAATGGCATGGAAGCCGTCACCAACAACCCGAACGCCGTGGTCTTTGCCACGCCGTGGACCGCGCCTGCCGCCTGGAAGCTGAATGGCACCAGCTCCACCGTGGATGGCACCACCTTCAACGAGGCGTTTTACAATGGCGCCTGCAGCCCCGTGGCCCCGGCCGGAGAAAGCTACTGCGGCGGCTACCTCGATCCCAATCACTACGCCGACTACGCCAACTACCTGGAAGATTTTGTCACCTTCTTCAACTCCGTCAACGGCTTCAACCTTTACGCCATCTCGATGCAGAACGAGCCGGAAGAGAACGTCGATTACGAATCCTGCGTCTGGACGCCCCAGCAGATGGATACCTGGGTAGCCGACAACGCCTCCACCATCACCTCGGACACGTACTCGACCAAGCTCATCAT
>JASHUF010000277.1 GCA_030040175.1 Acidobacteriaceae bacterium | reverse complement strand
GCCGCGCACATTGTGGGCCGGCGTGCCCGCCAAACTGCGCCGCGAGCTTACTGACAAGGACCGCGCGCTGATTCTCGAATACGCGCAGAACTATCTCGACTACGTCGAAATTTACTTAAAGGAGCCACCCGTCTAGCTGCTATTTCCTTTTCCCTATTCCCTATCCCCTGACCCCTGAAACCTGAAACCTGAAACCTGAAACCTTTCCCTACACCGGCGCCGGATTTCGCTCCGGAAACTGCTTCTGGTGCCAGTAGGGATAAACGGGCGCCGTCTCGCTGGCTTTGTCGAGCGCTGCAATCTGCTCTGCGCTCAGCTTCCAGCCCACCGCGCCCAGGTTTTGCCTGAGCTGCTCCTCATTGCGTGCACCCAGGATCAGCGAGGAGACCGTGGGCCGCTGCAGCAGCCAGTTCAGCGCGATCTGCGGAATTGTCTTGCCTGTCTCCGCCGCCACGGCATCGAGCGCATCGACAACCTTGTACAGGTATTCGTCTTCCACCTGGGGCCCGGCTTCTGAAGTTTTGTGCAGCCGGCTCACCTTGGGCAGCGCCGCCCCGCGCCGCAGCTTGCCCGTCAGCCTGCCCCATCCCAGCGGACTCCACACCAGCGCGCCCACCTTCTGGTCGAGGCCAAGCGGCATCAGCTCCCACTCATACTCCCGCCCGACGAGCGAGTAATAGACCTGGTGGGCCACAAAGCGCGTCCAGCCGTAGCGGCCGGCCACGGCCAGCGACTTCATGAGCTGCCAACCGGAAAAATTGGAGCAGGCGATGTAGCGCACCTTGCCCTCTTCGACAAAGCTGTGCAGCGTGTCCTGCACCTCTTCGATGGGCGTCAGCGCATCGAACCCGTGCAGGTGGTAGATGTCCACATAGTCGGTGCCCAGCCGGCGCAGGCTGCCCTCGATGGACCTGCGCAGGTGGTAGCGCGACGAACCCACGTCGTTCGGCCCGCCCAGCGGATCGCTCGGCCCGTTGCCCATGCGGAAGGTGGCTTTGGTGGAGATCAGCGCCTGGTCGCGCCGCCCCGCGAGCGCCTTGCCCAGCACCTCCTCCGAGCGGCCGTTCGAGTACACATCGGCCGTGTCGAAGAGGGTGATGCCCGCTTCCAGGCAGATGTCCACCATGCGCCGCGCCTGGGCCGCGTCGGCGGTCGCGCCCCAGGCGTCAAAGAACTCCACACCGCCGCCGAAGGTGCCAGCGCCGAAGCTCAACACGGGAACCTTGAGGCCGGAGCCTCCAAGAATGCGGTATTCCATGGCTGCAGAGATGTTTCTTATTCCGCTCGAGATTCAACACCCAGGGATGTTTTCGGTCAGGCGTCTCGCGGGACCATTGCTACAGCAGCTCCAGAAACTCCTCTACCGTCAGGCCAGCGGTTTTGATCAAGCCTCGCAATGTGCCTGGGGCCATCTCCGCATGCTGCGGAACCGTCAAGTTTGCTTTCACTTGAGGCTTCGTCAACACGAGATGACTGCCCACTTGGCCGCGCACCTGCCATCCGGCCTTTTGAAAGGCCTTGGCCGCGTCCTTACCCGAGATGTTGGCAAGTCTGCCCACGCACTCGATCCCACAAGGCCATTATCAGCTGCGACATAGAAATTATCGCGCACAACAAACTGTGCATTCCTGTGGGAGAAGGTGGAGCGAATGTGGAAAACCCGGAAAATCAAACCGCGACCACGAGGGGCGTCTGATCGCGGGGAATGGCCTCCGCAGCCTTTTGGTCCTCGGCCCAGAGCCAGGCCGTGATGGCCTCTTTGATATTGGCCAGCGCTTCCGGTTCCGTCTTGCCTTGCGAAAAGCAACCGGGAAGCGCGGGACACTCTGCCACGATCCAACCCCCTTCATCCTTTGTCAGGACGACGTGGAACATCATGGACGCACCCCAAAGCCAAGCACGGCTCGCATACACATTTATACCTTACACGGCGCAACAGAGCGTCACGGCGTGAGATTCACTCCGAACTCGGCCGGGTCGCCGAGCATGTGCAGGTAGTAATTCCGGTCGGGGTAGGGGTTGTAGACGTTGTCTGAGCTGCCCAGGCCGGCGTACTTCTTCCAGCGCGGATTGGTGTGATCGTTTCCGGCGAGATCCATGAAGGTGAAGGTCATCCACGGCCAGACGCGGATATAGTCCACCTGCACCTCCGGCACGCCCGCCGTCTCACCGGTTACCTTCCCGTAAGCACGCACCAGCGCGAGCGCCGGAATCGCCTGCGGGTCGACGTCGAGCTTGGCCGTAAAGTCGCCGTCGCCGGTCCATTGGACGAGCATGATGTGGCAATCGGTCATCCCGTCGAAATACTTGTTTTCCACGAGCAGGGTCGCCGCGCCGCCTTGCGTGGCCGGCGGCGCGATCCCGCGCACCACGCCGAACCAGGCCACGTAGGTTCCCGTTTTTCCGCGGATGGAGTAGCCGTGGAACATGCTGCCGGTGGTCTTCTCGCCGTCGCTCAGCCGGTTGAAAAACGGCGCTTCCTGCGCAGTAGGCTTGTAGACGCAGGTTCCCAGCGTACCCGTCGGCTTGAGGGCGACCACCGGCTGGATGTCGATAGGCGTCTGCGCGGATGTCTGGGGCAGCGTCTGGGCGCGAATCTGCGCCGGGGCCGTCGCCGCAAGAGCCAGCCCGGCCAGAACCAGCACGCGTAAACGCATAGTCAACTCTCTTTCCCGGTGCTGCAAGCAGGACACCAATTATAGGAGCTTTGCCCGCGTGGCCGGCCATGCAAACAATAGCGAAGGACCCGCGGGTTGAGCCGGAACATCGTGCAGTTTGCCGTTGAGCGGGCAATCGGCGCTGTGCTAGACTCCCCGTACTTTCACTGGCCGTCCAATGACGCGCGTTTCCCCGGAGAAGGCGAGGTTTCGGTCATGGCCTCTTTCCCGCAAACCGCCGTTGCACGCCCGCTCCATCGGGTGACTGGACGCAACGGATTGATCGACAGATATTTTTATTTCTCCATGTCGCTGCTTTTCGCAGCCATCGTGATATGGGGCTTCAGCAAAACCGTCAATCAAAACCTCATCCAGGCTTCGCCACCGCGCCCGCTGCTGCTGTGGTTTCATGGAGCGGCGTTTGCCTCGTGGGTGCTGTTTTACATCTTTCAGTCGGCGCTGGTGCGTACGCGCAACGTCAAATGGCATCGCTTCTTCGGCTGGTTTGGCGCGGTGCTGGCGGCAATCATGGTGACGCTGGGGTGCATTATTGCCGTGGTCATGGCGCGCTTTGACTGGTTCGCCCTCCACGAGACCGGCACCGACGTGTTTCTCAGCGTTCCCCTCGGCGACATGGTCGTCTTCGGCCCGTGCGTGGCGCTGGCCATTCTCTGGCGCAAAAAACCGGAGCTGCATCGCCGGCTGCTCTTCGTCGCCACCTGCTGCCTGCTCGACGCGCCCTTCGGCCGCAGCGATTACCTCTTCGACCACAACCTCTTCTACGCGTGCCTTGACGGCGTGATTCTGCTGGGCGTGGTGCGCGACCTGCTGGTAAGCCGCAAAGTCCACGTGGTCTACCGCGTGGCGCTGCCGGTGCTTGTCGTTTGGCAGGCTTTCCTGATCTACCTGTTCCGCGGCGCTCCGGCGTGGTGGCATGCGTTGACGAGCAGGATTGTTGCCTAGCGGCAGTTGGGCTGCGAGCCGCTGCGGTTGCGCCAGCGCCTTATCTTCGCCATTTAAACTAGACAGGTTATGGCCACTCTGAAAGCCGTGCGCGGCACGCGCGACCTTCTGCCGCCGGAGACGGCGCTCTGGAATCGCATTGAGACGACGGCGCGCGCGGTCTTTGCCCGCTACAACTTCGGCGAGATCCGGACTCCGATTTTTGAAGATACGGCGCTCTTTGCGCGCAGCGTGGGCGAGGAGACCGACATCGTCTCCAAAGAAATGTACACGTGGGAGGATCGCGCCCGCGCGCAATCGGAGAAGGCGCAATCACTCACGCTCCGCCCGGAAAACACCGCCGGCGTCGTTCGAGCTTATATAGAGCATCAGTTAGGAGAGAGCGGGCAGCTCCAGAAGCTTTATTACATCGGCCCGCAGTTCCGCCGCGAGCGCCCGCAGAAGGGCCGCTACCGGCAGTTCTGGCAGATCGGGGCGGAAGCGATCGGACCGCCTTCCTCGGGCAGCGAATCGCCGCTGCGTGACGCGGAAATTCTCGAAATGCTGGCCACGCTCCTCGACGAGCTCGGCATCACCGGCTGGACCCTCGAGATCAATTCCGTGGGCTCAGCCACCGATCGCGCGCGTTATAACGAAATCCTCCGCGCCGCGCTGGTTCCGCTCGCACCGAAGATGTGCGTGGATTGCCAGCGCCGCGCCGTCACCAACCCCCTGCGCGTGCTCGACTGCAAAGTGCCTGAAGACCAGCCCATCATCGAGACACTTCCTAAGATCACCGACTCACTTGACCAAGAGTCAAAAAAACACTTCGCCCAGGTGCTCGCGGCGCTCGATGCGGCGGGCGTGAATTACACGCGCAATCCCCGCCTCGTCCGCGGCCTCGATTACTACACGCGCACCACCTTCGAGTTCACGCACGGAGGCTTCACACCCCAGGGAGCAAGCTCCCCGGGGACCCCGATTCTCGGCGCGCAGAACGCCCTGCTCGGCGGCGGCCGCTATGACGGATTGAGCGAGGCCCTCGGCGGACCGCGCGCGCCGGGCATCGGCTTCGCCATGGGCCTCGACCGGCTCGTCCTCACCCTCCAGGCGCAGGAGGCGAACCCAACGGCTGCTGCGGAAAAGGCAGACGCCTACATCGCGCCGCTGGCCGACGCCAAGGACGAAGAGGCGCTGTCAAGGATCAACGCGGCCGCATTGGTCCTGGCGCGCGAGCTGCGCCGCGCCGGCCTCGGTGTCGAATTGGGAGACGCAAGCTTCCGTCTCAAGAAATCTTTTGAGACCGCGGACAAGACCGCGCGCGCCATCGTCATCCTGGGCGAGGACGAGCTCCAATCCGGTAT
>JASHUF010000276.1 GCA_030040175.1 Acidobacteriaceae bacterium | reverse complement strand
AACGTGCCCCACGAAGTGACGGCCGAGGCTCTGGAGCCTTGCCAGGTGAAGACGGTGCGCAAGCAGGAGTTTGTGGAGTTTCTCGGCCGGCACGGCATCGCGTCCATGCATGCCGCGCAGTCGCTTTCGAGCGAATACCTCACCGTCTTTCACGACGCCAAGCGGCTGGCGCTCTCCGGCTCGGCCGCGGGACGGCTGGCGCGCCTGCTGCTCGACTGGGGCCATTCGGCGTGTAATGGCGGGCCGCAGATCAAATTCACCATGGCGCTGACGCACGAGGAGGTGGCCAACATGGCCGGCACCTCGCGCGAAACCGTCACCCGCCTGCTGAACCAGTTCCGCCGCGACCAGTGGATCACCATCAAAGGCACAAGCCTCACCATCGTGCAGCCGGAGCAACTGGAGCGGCTGACAGCCTAATTCTCTCCCCGGACATTTTCGAGGCGCTGTCGCATTTTGCGGGTGTGGCGTGAAAATGCGATGATCTCTTCGGTTGAAATTGCCGGAGGGGCGCGCTCCATGCTGATTGCCGTCATCACCGTCTCTGACCGCTGCGCCCGCGGAGAAATGACCGACACCTCGGGTCCGGCGATTCAGGCGCGGGTGAAAGAGGAGTGGCCGGGCGCCGAAATGCGCGCGCTGCTGCTCGAAGACAACGCAGACGCGATTGCCGCCGCGCTCGAAGAGCTGTGCGCGCAGGATGCAGACCTTGTGCTCACCGCGGGCGGAACGGGATTGGGCCCGCGCGACCGCACGCCGGAAGCTACGCGCCGGGTCATCGATCGCGAAGTGCCCGGCCTTGCCGAGGCGATGCGCGCCAAGGGCGCCGAGCGCAATCCTTACGCGTGGCTCTCGCGCGGCGTGGCGGGACTGCGCGGGCGCACGCTGATCGTGAACCTGCCCGGGAGCCGGCGCGGCGCGGAGGAGAGCTGGATGGCGGTTGCGGCCCTGGTGCGTCACGGGATGGAGATTGCCGGCGGCGGGCAGAGGCACCCGTAAGGCGCGGTTGCTTCAGTCCCTTGATGGACTGGGGAACTCCCCAGGGTTATTGGTCACTGCGTAAGTCCTTGCGCCGTCCCTCCGGGACTCCGAGGAAGATTTGTGGAATCCGCTTTCCCCACGCTGAAGCGCGGGGCTATCAAACGCTGCGCCTCCGGCGCGTTTCGCAGGGCACTGCTTATGCAGTTTCCGGCAGAGCCCCGATATTTTTGCGGATGTCAGTGCACGGCAGAAGCCGTGCCCTGATACAGAACCCGCGCGACGCGATTCGTCAAACGCCGCGCTACTGCGGCGTCACCAGGTGATGGGCGATGGCGAACAGCGCCAGCTCCAGCCGGGTGGAGACGCCGGTTTTGTCGAAGATGTTCGAGAGATGCCGTTTGACTGTCTCCTCGCTCAGCGAGAACTGCTTGGCGATGTCGCGGTTGGAGCAGCCTTCCACGATGCAGCCCACCACTTCCAGCTCGCGCGGGGTGAGCCCGTAGGTTTTGCGCTGGGGTACGGCGGCCTGCTGCATCAGGTCGTGCAGGGCCGAGACCAGGTTGACCACCCTCTTGCCGCCGATCCAATAATCGCCCGCGTACACGGTGCGGATGGCCGTCTGCAAGTGGCTGGCGAGCGCGTCTTTCAAAACGATGCCGCGCGCGCCGATGTGCAGGGCCTCGATGATCTGCTGCGTGGTGATGGTGGACGTAAGCAGCAGGATCTTCGCGGTCGAGGTTCCATTCACGATGGCGCGCATGGCCTCAAGGCCGGGCAGGCGCGGCATCTGCACGTCGAGAAGGAGAATATCGGGCGCAAGCTCCAGCGTGGCGGTGATGGCTTCGTCGCCGTCGGCGGCTTCGCCCACGATCTCGTAGCCATCGGCTTCGGAAAGCATGTTGCGCACACCGATGCGCACGACCGGATGGTCGTCCGCAAGGACAATTCGTATGTTGTGCTCCATTTAAGCGGCTCGCCTCCGTTGCCCCGGTCCACGGCGTTCTGGATGCTATGGGTCAGGCGGGCAATTCACCTTCCAGAATACGCTCCAAGCCTTCGGCGGCGGAATGTAAATCATTGAGTAATTGGACCCTGTTATCCGATTGGTTACCTGTGGTATCGAAAGCAAGAGCCTCCAGCCGCGCGCCCACGCGGGCAGCCCGCATGGCCCCTGCCATGGCGCAGCCGCCTTTGACCGCGTGGCCGATGCGGCGAATCTCGGTTACGTCGCCCTTGGCCATGGCCATCTCCAGTATCTTCGCACGCCGCCACAGGTCGGTGATGATGGCCCGGTAAATCTCGCGCACCGACGATTCCGGCATCAGCTGGCGAAGCTTGGCCAGTGTCTCCACGCTCACCGCCGGCACTTCGGCGTCCGCAGCAGGCGACTCCATCGCTTCCTGGAGCGCCGAACGGCCTTCGAGGAGCTGGCGCAGCGCGGCAATTTCCAGCGGTTTGAGCAGCGAGCCATCCGCCGCGGCCGAAACCTCGGAGGGCGGCGTGCTGCCGCTGACGGCGATGATGCGGGCGCGGCTCCTTGCCCGAAGCGCCGCGATCAGTGCGGTTCCGTTCAAGCCGGGCATCTGCGCATCCATCAGGATCACGTCGGGCGCAACTTCGCCGGCAGCCAGGCTGGCGAGCGCCGACGTGCCGTTGTCTGCCGTGTGCACACTGAAGCCGTTCATGGTGAGCACGGTAGCCGTCACCTCGCGGCTGACAAGATCGTCGTCGACCAGCAGAACCGTAAGCTGATCCTGCCGGACTCCAAGATCGAGCATGGCTTTGGTGTGCATGACTGCCTAAGTTGGACTTTGAAACTCATTATAGCGGCTGGATGCGCTCCAGGTTAACCGCGATCGCGCCGAGAGGCGCACCTTCAGTCAATGTGTGCCCGGATTGGGCAGCCCCAGCAATGCCGGCGAAGGCAGGTCCTTGCCGTTCTGCCAGTCGCGAGCACCCTGGTCGAACAGATCGGCGCGCCGCTGCCAGCGCTCGACGGCAAGGTCGTAGCGCACGGTGACATTGTTGAGCCAGGAGGGACGGTTTTCACTGAGCCAGACCTGGGAGTACTCCGCGCGAATGGCGGAAAAGGCGTCCCGCAGATCCTGGCAGCGGCCATTATCGCTGCTGATTTCTTCGAGCAGGTGCCCCGTAGAATCTGCTTTGGTCTTGTCGTGCTGCTGCGCAACGGCCTGCGCATAGCCGGCTGCGATCTCGGCGGCAAGCTCGAATTTCATGCCGATGAGATCAAGCCGGCGCGCGCCCAGATCCATGGCCACCAACGCATCGGGCTCGCGCAGACCGGGGTTCGACATGCGGGCCTGTTCAAGCAGAACGATGGCCTGCTCGGCGTGCGTGCGCAGATCCTGGATATACGGCTGCAGTTTTGCAGCAACCGCCTGCCCTTGTTCGCTCCACGGATCGAGCCAGAACACCGTGTCGCTGGTCATGCCGGTTTGCGCGTTGCCCAGCGCCTCTTCGGCGGCCATCAGCTCCTTTTCCGCGTCGTTGATCTTGCCGCTCGCGTCGCCGTGAAAGAGCTGTCCATACGCGTCCTGGTAGTCGGCAATCGAGCTCTCGCCCGGCTGCCATGCAGCCACGGCGCCAAAGAGCACGCCGTACCAATCCATGTTGAAAAGCCCTTCGCCATCGTCGTTCCATACCGTGGTGAGGGCGCCGGTCGAGCCCAGCCGCTGGCCTTCGCGAATGAAGCCCTGGATGTTCCACAGCGCGTTTTTTTCCACCGGATAAACCGAGTTCCAGTTCGCGTCCCCGGGAGCCACCCAGGTCTCCATGCCGGCTTTGGCAAAGGGCTCGATCGCCTTGTCGAAATCGCCCGTGGGCGAGTAGATCCAGGGCACGGCGATCATATCCTTGGGAAGGCCCGGGACAGCTTCGGGATTGGCGTCGCCGATGTCGCCCCAGAAGAGCAGCCGGCGATTGAGCGGCGCGAGCGCATCGTGAATCTGCTTCAAGAAGCTCACATAGACCGGCCCGTAACCCTGCGCCTGCACCTGATCCTGCGTCCGGCCGGTTCCCAGATCCCAGGTTTCGTCGGCGCCGATGTGGATGAAGGGTGAGGGAAACTCCTGCGCGATCTGCGTGAACCAGTCTTTGATCAAAGGCAGAGTGCCCGGCTGGCCCGGCGCCAGCACGTGACCGTCGGGTGTTTCGGCCACGTCCTGATAGAGCTCGTACTTGAGCACCTGGTGAAGATGGCCGAAGGCTTCCTGCTCGGGAATGATGGTCACGTGGTACTGGCGGGCATAGGCCACCAGGTCCGCGACCTCGGCCGGCGTGAGCGCGCTGCCGGGCGGCGCCGGGAGCGGATGGCCGGGATAGAGCAGCGTGTGCTCGAAATACGGCGAATAGATGTTGATCTTAAACGCGGCAAAAACACGAATCTGGTGCTTCTCGAAATCGAGCGTGGGAAACGGTCCGCGGGAGAGATCGTCGTCGATGCCGCGATAAGCCATCGCCGGCCAGTCGCGAAGGGTTCCCGTGGGAATGACGCGCGGTGCGCCGGGCAAAGGAAGCAACTGCTTGAAGGTCTGCACGCCATAAAAAACGCCTGAGCCCGTAGCGCCGACAATTGTTGCT
>JASHUF010000275.1 GCA_030040175.1 Acidobacteriaceae bacterium | reverse complement strand
CAAGTCCTCAACCAACTGCCACATAGCGCCCCGCAATCCCGGCTCTCGATGCGCGTCTCGGCCACACCGGCCCGCACTGGCAGGCTGCACGGCCGAAACTGGGCGTTCGGCAGGTTAGTGGACTGCCAACGTGCTGGTGGGATACCCACGGTCAGGCGTCATTCATCGCACGGCCACGCCGAATCCCGGCATGCTCGCCGGCCGCGGCGCCCAGTGGGTCACTGTCGGCCGACGCCAGGGACCTCGACCAGGTACGCGCTTTCCGAGGCTTGCTCGGGCACGGCTACCCAGCCTCTTCGACAGGGTCCATTGCGCTCCACCGGGCGGCACGCGGACGCGCGGCTTGCGGGCACACGCTTCCGGGCGCTCGCGCAGCAGGCTCCTAGCGCTTTCTGTCTGCTGACCGGTGGATGCACGTAAGCGGACACCGGACGCGTGGACGCGGCACGCGCGTCACTGGCGGGTGGCCTCGTTATACAGCTCGTCCTCGGCCGAGCTTGCCGCATTCCACCGTTGGTTGTAGAGGTCATTCGACGGAGCCGCGCCGTAGGCGTAGTACCAGACGAACACACCGTCATAGGCGAGCACTGTCTGGGTCTGGCTGCCTGCCTGGACCGTCAGCCGCAGGCCGCCGGCCGCGTAATCGCCGGGCAGAGTGCTGAGTACCGTGTAAACGAATGCGGGAGCGCACTTCGCGTCTCCCGTCCGCATCCGATAGCCCTTGAGCGGCAGCGGCCTGAGCGGGTGGCCATTCCCGGTTACTTCGACCTGGTCCTGCTCGTTGGTGCTTGCTTCGAGCATGTTGTCGCTGCCCGCGCAACCTGGCACAACGCCAAGGCCGACAAGCCGCGGCAACTTGAAGCCGGGCAGCGCGAACAAGCTAGCTCTCAGCACCGTGACGGTACGCGGAGACCCCACCACCCAGGCCACGGTAGGCTCAACGGCACCGACCTCTGCCTCCTCGCCGTAGATGCTGGCACCCGAGCCCGGCGTCTGCAGCTGCTTGTTGAGCGAAGCCTGCTCTTGCTGCGCCCGCGATCCGCCTGTCGCGCTGCATGCCGCAAGCCCTAATGCGGCGGCCAGGATCGAGATGATCAAGGACAGAGCCCCCCGCTTGCCAGCGCGCATAGCGTCATCTAACGCTTCTCCCGGCTGAATGGCTAGCGACCGCTGCACCACCCGGTGACCGCCCGCGGATCGCCCTTCTGACCTCACATTCGGGCCACGCGTCGTGGCATTAGCGCACCGATGAGCCAGAAGAGCGGAATAAACAAGCCCACGATAAACATGATCCAGTGGCCCTTCCGCAGCGACAGGACGCCAAGAGTGACCAGAAGCACGAAGTAGATGATCCCAAGGATCCATCCCATTTTGTGAGCCCCCCTTAGCCTCGTGGGCGCGGCTTTGGTGCCGGCGCGTGAGAGACGCGGCCGCGTCGGCGAGACACCAGGCTGCGCGCTGTTAGTACACAGTGCGTTCTGGAGGTCAGCGGCACATCACCCGGCAGAGGTGATGTGCCGCTGACCGGATTCATAAAGCCCAGGCGCCGTCACTACCTGACGTGCCAGGCGGAGCAAGCGCGTTCCGTGAGCGGTCGGTATCAGGACGCCTACTTGACGGCGAACTGGACTACCCGAAAGACCTGATTCGGCCGAATTGCCGTCCAAGTGGCCCAGCATCGCGCCAGCGTGCGCGGCATGCGCCGGCGGCTGCGGAGGACGTATCGGGCGAAGCCGCAAAGTCTTGACACTATCGCGACAATGGCTTTCACTGGCCAGGAAGCTCAATCTCTGGGGGGAAAGATGAGCAACTTCAGCCGTCGTGACCCCCTGACCCAGTTAAGTGAACGTGTCGACTACCTGCAGGGGAGATGGCTGCGGCCCGTCGAGTTCGACGGCAGTGCCCGTTGGACGCAGGCAGCGAGCAAGGCACGTCGGCTGTTCCAAATCACCGGCATAGGAACGCTGGACAAAGCCGAGACAACTGGCGCCTTCCAGAGCAGGAATGACGCTCCGCAACGGTGGCTGCCGCCGTCCGTAGACCTGATGGTCGGACTTCATGGCCGCTCCTCGCTCGCCTTCCAGGTCGTCCATCTGGATGGAACACTCCAGGTACGAGCGGGTGTCTGGTCGACTGGTGCCGGCTCAGCCGATCTCGACCTGCGCGAGCGCATGCTGCATGGCGTGCTCCGCGGATGCTATCCCGATGTGAGTATCTCGGCTGCTGAGGACCGGATCGGGTTCGCCGGATATGGCGGCTATGTCGTCGGAGTGCCCAATCCGCGGCCGCCTTTAGTCGAAGATCCGGCGACGCCATGGGACCGCCTGTTGAGGGTGATGCGTCACGAGAACTGGGCGGTCGTGCTTCTTGCTCAGCCCATGACCGACGACGGCCGCATCAGATTCCGCGACGGGTTGCTGACGGAGTCGCGGGAGGTCCGGCGGGCCATGGGCGCCGATTCCCCCGGCGGGAGCCACGACGAGAGCAGCCCGCTGGCGGCCCTCTATCTGGATCTTGCGAAGTCGGGACTGACGGCTATGACGGAAGCGCAAGCCGTGGGCATTTGGCGAACGGCTGTATACCTGCTAGGCGACGCCTCAGGCTACCGGCACCTAGCCGCAGCATGGAAAGGCCTGTTCACCGGGCCGGAATCGGGACCGCTTCCGGTCACAGTGCTGACGTCCTCATCGACCGTCGGTTTGGCTCGCGACTGGGCCATGCCCGATCTTGACGGCCCGCCGGGGCCAGGGTCCTTCCACTATCCCTTCGCAGCTCAAACGGTACTGACGAGCTACCAGCTGGCCGCCTACGTTCATCTCCCGCAGCAAGAACATCCTGGCTACGCCGTCGAGCAGATCCCGGTGTTCGACTCGCGTCCCTCTGCCAGCGACAAGGCTGCGATCTTTGACATAGAGCCGCGGCCCAAGCGCAAGGATGCAATTTACCTTGGCGCGGTTGTTGAGCGTTCCGAGCCAACCAACGCCCCGTATTTCGTCGCCGCTGACTCGTTGTCGAAGCACGTCTTCGTCTCGGGTGTCACCGGCGCCGGCAAGACCAACACAATCCTGGCGTTGCTTACTGCGGCAGCGGAAGCTGACAAGCCGTTCCTGGTCATCGAACCGGCCAAGACGGAGTACCGATCCCTGCTCACGGCGCCGGGCCTCGGCAACCGTCTGCGCGTTTTCACCGCAGGAGACGAGACGCTCTCGCCGCTACGCTTCAACCCGCTAGAGGTGTCACTGGACGGAACTCGCCCAGCGACCTCTGTCGCGGCGCACCTGGACTTGTTCCGCGCTCTGTTCTCGGCCGCGTTCGCGCTATGGTCTCCGCTCCCGCAGATTCTCGAGCGCGGACTGCATCTCGCCTACGCCGACTTGGGCTGGGATATCAACAGCAACACCAATCCGCGTCTGGATTCGGTTGACGACCGGTCGTCAGCGTTCCCCACCATCTCCGATCTGTACGACCGAGTCGAGGAAGTCATTACTCACAGCGGTTACGACGCCGAAGCAATCGCTCGCATGCGGGGCAAGCTTTCAGCTAACCTCGGCGGACTGCGAGTAGGCGGAAAAGGACGGATGCTGGACTCCGGCTACAGCACCCCGGACCGCGTCCTCTTTGATGAGCCGGCAGTGATTGAACTGGAATCACTCGGTGATGAGGAGGACAAAGCGTTCATGATGGGCTTGCTGCTCATCCGCCTGGCCGAGTACCGGCGGTCGCAGGGCCCGCAAAGTGAGCTGCGCCATCTCATCGTCCTGGAGGAGGCGCACCGCTTGCTGACTAATCGGGGTCAGGGAGCCGACAAGGATTTCGGTGACGCGGGCGGCAAGGCCATTGAGACTTTTACGAACCTGCTGGCTGAGATCCGGGCCTACGGCCAGGGCCTGGTCATCGCGGATCAGGTACCGTCTCGCCTGGCGCCTGAGGTGCTCAAGAACACCAACCTCAAGATCGTCCACCGTCTGGTCGCCGAGGATGATCGGCATGCCATCGGCGCCACGATGGGCATGACCGAGCGTCAGTCCAGGTCCCTGACCGCCCTGGCTCCCGGTCGCGCCGCAGTATTCACGGAAGGCGAGGACGCGCCGCTGCTGATCGCCTTGCCGCTGGCCAAAGCTCATCTCCGACCAGTGAGCCGCGAGCAGCTTCGCGCTTCTGCTCCGCAGACGGCATCCTCACAGCGGAACTGCTGCGCTAGCGCCGATGAGTCGGTCTGCGACCGAGCCCAGGCCGCGGCGACTGACGGAGCGCTCAGGCGGCTGGTAAGCCAGTTCGCCACCACCGCTGCGACGACGCCATCGGCGGTTACGCATCTCTGGCGTGACCTGGAGATCCAGTTCAACACTCTGCTGCCGAGCGCTCTGAAAACGGATGCAGCTCCTGTCGGCTGGCGATGCCTGGCCTGGCGCGTCTCAACATACCTCGGTCGGCGGCGGGCCGGTCAAAGAGGCTGGACCTACAGCCAGATGGGCGATTACATCCGCGGGCTCAGCGAGATCATGATGCGGCTCGGAGAGTCAGACATGCGCGGTGCCGTCGAGGCCGCCGGTCGGTTCCGCGATCTGAGCAAGGAGCTGTTCCGGCGCGACATCGAACCTTTCCCGCATTGCGCAACCATCTGCGCGGACCGTACATGCCTTTTCCGTTGGCCAGTGGCCGACGTGCTCGCCGAGGAAGCGCTG
>JASHUF010000274.1 GCA_030040175.1 Acidobacteriaceae bacterium | reverse complement strand
CAAGATGGAAGGCGACATACGGGTGCGCATCTGCCGCAAGTGCGGGCAGACGCTGCCGACGAAAAGATAAGCTTCTAGCCTCTAGCTCCTAGCTTTTAGCTTTTTGGTGCTGAAACCAAGGGCTGAGGCAAGGGCGAGATGGAGCTGAAAGCTAGCAGCTAGAAGCTAGCAGCTGTTTTTGGAGTGAAGAGAGATGGCGGCACGCTTGAGAGAAAAGTACAACAAGGAGATCAAACCGGCGCTCAAGAAGGAGCTCGGACTCGAGAATCCGATGGCGGTGCCGCGGCTCGAGAAGATCGTGATCAACATGGGCCTGGGCGAGGCCACGCAGAACTCCAAGCTGTTAGACCCGCTGGTTGCCGACCTGACGCAGATTGCCGGGCAGAAGCCGGTGACCACGCGGGCCAAGAAGTCGATTGCCGCGTTCAAGGTGCGCACGGGCATGCCCATTGGCGCCATGGTCACGCTGCGCGCGGACCGGGCTTACGAGTTCCTTGACCGGCTGATTTCGACTGCGCTGCCGCGGGTGCGCGATTTTCGCGGCGTGTCCACGAAAAGTTTTGACGGGCGCGGCAATTACACCCTGGGCCTGCGCGATCAGCTCATCTTTCCCGAGATCGATTACGCCAAGGTGGAGAAGTTGAAGGGCATGAACATCACCATTGTGACCTCGGCCAAGGACGATAACCAGGCGCGCGCGCTGTTGCGCCACTTCGGCATGCCGTTCCGGCAGGGGGCGTAAAAACAGCTTCTAGCTGCTAGCTTCTAGCCTCTAGCTGTTCGAGGCGGGACGAGCACCAGAGGCGAAACAAGTTTCAGTTCAGGCCGGAGAGCGCGAAAGCCACTCGCGGCAGGGACAAGCTAGGAGCTGGCAGCTAGAAGCTAGTAGCTGCTTTGAGGGTTTATGGCAACCACTGCAAAACGAGTGAAAGACGCGCGGAAGCCGAAGTTTTCCAGCCGCAAGCACAACCGCTGCAAGCTGTGCGGGCGGCCCCGGGGATTTCTGCGCAAGTTCGGCATCTGCCGCTTGTGCTTCCGGGGGTTGGCGCTCAAGGGCGAGATTCCGGGCGTGAACAAGTCGAGCTGGTAGCGAGACAGCTTCTAGCTCCTAGCCTCTAGCTTCTAGTTTTTTCATGCTGGAGCCAGGGCGGTGGCAGAGGCAAGATCGAGCTAGTAGCTAGCGGCTAGAAGCGAGTAGCTGCTTTTAACCATTCCCGCTGGTTCTCTCGGCCAAAAGTGAGGCCGGGAGCGAACGGGGAATGAAGGAGAAGGAATGAGTCTGACCGACCCAGTAGCGGATTTTCTGGCGCGGATCCGGAATGCGATCCGGGCTCGCCATCAGAAGCTGGACGTGCCGGCTTCGAAGCTCAAGACTGAGATCGCCCGCATCCTGAAGGAAGAGGGCTACATCTCGAATTACAAGACCCAGGAAGAAGAGGGCAAGCTGGTGCTGCGCGTGTATCTGAAGTACGGCGGCACAGAAGCGGCCATTCGCGACCTGGCGCGCGTCTCGCGTCCCGGCTGCCGCGTCTACGTGGGCCGCGACGAGATCAAGCGCGTGCAGGGCGGACTGGGCATCTCCATTCTCACCACCCCCAAGGGGGTGATGACCGGCCGGCAGGCGCGCCGCGAAGGCGTGGGCGGCGAGCTGCTGTGCGAAGTGTGGTAAGAGCAGCCACCAGCTTTTAGCTCCTAGCTTCCAGCTTGATCGCGGTGAGGTTGAGGGTTTTGCACGGGGATGATGGGCTAGAAGCTAGTAGCCAGCGGCTAGAAGCTGCTTTACGGCTGCAGTGGAACGAGGGCGGTTAAAACTGATCACTGGCCACTGATCACTGACCACTGTTCCTCGGGACTCGCAAGCCACAGAAGGATTCGAAAACGATGTCGCGCATTGGGAAAAAGCCGATTCCGCTCCCTCAGGGAGTGAAGTACAAGGTTGAGGGCAACACCGTCCTCGTGGAAGGGCCCAAGGGTAAGGTCTCCGCGCTGATTGCCGAGGGGATCTCGCTGAAGACAGCCGACGGGCACCTGGTGGTGGAGCGCGCGAGCGATGATAAGGCGGCGGTGCACGGGCTCACGCGGGCGCTGGTGCAGAATGCCGTCGAGGGCGTGACCAAGGGATGGACCAAGGAGCTCGATATTGTGGGCATCGGCTACCGCGCGGAGTTGAAAGGCAAGGGCACGGTGGTGTTCACGCTGGGCTACTCGCACCCCATCGAGTTTCCGCTGCCGTCCGGGATCGCGTGCGCCATCGATCCCAAGCAGACGCACCTGACGGTAAGCGGCGTCGACCGGCAGAAGGTGGGCCAGGTGGCGGCCGACATGCGTGCGCTGCGCAAGCCGGACCCCTACAAGAACAAGGGCGTGCGCTACACCGATGAGCGCCTCAAGAAGAAGGCGGGCAAGACGGGAGCCAAATAAGGCAGGGATCAGGGATCAGGGATCAGGTTTCAGGTGTCAGTCTGGTGGTGCTGGCGGCAGCAGCTTCGACTGATCCCTGAACCCTGAAACCTGGACAATCCGAACGGGGCCGCAAGGCGGCTCCGCTGTTAGGTGAGAAAGACAGCTTTTAGCTGCTAGCTTTTAGCCGCTAGCTTTTCGTGCGAAGCCGAGAAGCTGAGTTCACCCGAATCAGGCTGGAAGCTGGGAGCTGGAAGCTAGGAGCTGAAACATGATTACGCAGACCAAGAGAAATGAAATCCGCCGGCGCATCCACGCGCGCATTCGCGAGAAGATGGCGGGCACGGCCGTGCGGCCGCGGCTCAACGTGTACCGCTCGCTCAACCACATCTACGCGCAGGTGATCGACGACCAGAAGGGCGAGACGCTGGTGTCGGCCTCGTCGCTGGGGCTGAAGCTGAAGACCGGCGGCAACGTGTCCGCGGCCAAGGAGATCGGCAAGGCCGTGGCGGAACAGGCCGTGGCCAAGGGAATCAAGCAGGTGGTCTTCGACCGCGGCGGGTATCTTTATCACGGGCGCGTCAAGGCGCTGGCCGATGCGGCGCGGGAAGCGGGACTGGAATTCTAAAAGCAGCCGCTAGCCGCTAGCTTCTAGCTGCTAGCTGATCGTGCAAAGTTGATGGCCTTGCCCCGGCTGGACGGGCTAGAGGCTAGGAGCTAGAAGCTAGAGGCTCAGAAGGAAAGCAATGACGACGACAGCGAAGAGTAAACTCGATGCCAACCAGTACAACCTGAAAGACCAGGTGGTGGCCATCAATCGCGTGACCAAGGTGGTCAAGGGCGGCAAGAACATGTCGTTTGCCGCGCTGGTGGTGGTGGGCGACGCCGCTTCCGGCGTGGTGGGCTACGGATCGGGCAAGGCGAAGGAGGTTCCCCAGGCGATTCGCAAGGGAATCGAGAGCGCCAAGAAGAATCTTGTCCGCGTGAACCTGACCGAGACCACCATTCCGCACCAGGTGCTGGGCCGGTACGGCTCCGGGCAGGTGCTGCTGAAGCCGGCGCCGGAAGGCACGGGCGTGATTGCCGGCGGCGCGGTGCGCGCGGTGATGACCTCGGCCGGGGTGCAGAACGTGCTTACCAAGAGCCTGGGCTCGCCCAATCCGCACAACGTGGTGAAGGCCACGTTCGACGCGCTGGTGCAGCTGCGCGACAAGGCGGAAGTGGCCTCGACGCGCGGCAAGCAGGTGGAGGAGCTCTGATGGCGGCGCAGAAGAAGAGCACTTCCTCTTCGGGGACGCCGAAGAAAATTCGCATTCAGTATTACCGCTCGGCCATTGCCACGCCAGTGAAGCACAAGCTGGTGATCAGGGGCCTGGGCTTTACGCGTCTCAACCAGATCGTGGAGAGGGTGGACAATGAGTCGATCCGGGGCATGGTGAAGACGGTGCCGCACCTGGTGCGAATCCTTGAGCCGTAGGCTCAAGGATTCG
>JASHUF010000273.1 GCA_030040175.1 Acidobacteriaceae bacterium | reverse complement strand
CTGTCCTCGTACTCCACGTACTTGCCCACGATGCCGATGGACACTTCGTCCCTGGGGTGGTGGACGCGGTCGACCAAATCTTTCCAACGTGCGAGATCTGCTTCCGGCGCTTCCAGGTGCAGGTATTTGAGGATCAGCGCGTCTACGCCCTCCTGCGCGAAGCCGAGCGGCACCTCGTAAACGGAGGGCACGTCTTTGGCCGCAACCACGGCACGCTCTTCCACGTTGCAGAAGGCGGCGATCTTCTGTTTCATCTCGCGGCTCAGGTTGCGGTCGCAACGGCAGAGCAGGATGTCGGCCTGAATACCGATGGAGAGCAGCTCCTTGACCGAGTGCTGCGTGGGCTTGGTTTTGAGCTCCTGCGCCGCGGCGATCCACGGCACCAGGGTGAGATGAACGAAGACGGTGTTCTCGCGGCCCAGCTCCTGGCGCATCTGGCGAATGGCCTCGAGAAAGGGCAGCGATTCAATATCGCCCACCGTGCCGCCGATCTCCACGATGGTCACGTCGGCGCCGTTCGCCGACACCTTGCGCATGGCGTTCTTGATCTCGTTGGTCACGTGCGGAATCACCTGCACGGTTTTGCCCAGGTAATCGCCGCGGCGTTCCTTCAAAATGATCTGCTCGTAGATGCGCCCGGTGGTCAGGTTGTTGTCGCGCGACAAAGGAGCATGAGTGAAGCGCTCGTAGTGGCCCAGGTCGAGATCGGTCTCCGCGCCGTCGTCGGTGACAAAGACCTCGCCGTGCTGAAACGGCGACATGGTCCCCGGATCGACGTTGAGGTAGGGATCGAACTTCATCAGGTTGACCTTGAGCCCGCGGCTCTCCAGCAGGCAGCCGATGGAAGCCGCCGCCAACCCCTTGCCCAGACTGGACACAACTCCGCCCGTCACAAAGACATACTTTGCCGACATGGGTGTACCCTCACTCTGAATTGTTGCGATTGGACGTACCGGGTAGGCACAATCAAGTATGGCAGAGTTCGCGATTCGGCGGAAGGGGGATTCGAGCGCCGCTGAGGATAACGCGGCTGATTCCCCTCGATAACAGCCTTGATTTGAGTATCATGGCAGAGCGTCGATGGAAACATCGACAACGGATGGGACGATGGGAAGCATTGAAGTGGCCCAGGCCGACATCACCACGCTGGCCGTGGACGCCATCGTGAACGCGGCCAACACGTCACTGCTGGGCGGCGGCGGCGTAGATGGCGCCATTCATCGCGCCGCCGGTCCGGAGCTCCTGGCCGAGTGCCGTCTGCTCGGCGGCTGCAAGACCGGCCAGGCCAAGATCACGCCCGGATTCCGGCTCCCGGCGCGCTACGTGATCCATACCGTGGGCCCGGTGTGGAACGGCGGCGGGCGCGGCGAGGCGGAGCTGCTGGCCGGCTGCTACCGCGAGAGCTTCGTCCTGGCGTGCGAATACGACCTGCGCACGCTGGCCTTCCCGGCCATCAGTTGCGGCGTCTACGGCTATCCCATCGATGAGGCTGTGGCCATTGCCGTGCGCGCAGTGCGCGCCGGCCTGAGCGAAAACGAGTCGATCGAAAAAGTGATCTTCGCCTGCTTCGGAGACGAAGTGTATTCGGCCTACCAGCGTGCTTTGGCATGAGAGTTCGTGCTTACCCGCCCTGCGCTCAGAACGCGAAGGTCGGCGCACCCGGCGCCGTCGGGGCTCCAAACGAATCCGGGAAAAGGGCAGATTTCTTCCGCCTGCCCGTTCCGGCGCCTCTTCCGCGCTCCGGGAAGCCAACTCCTGCAGCGCTCGTTCGTCTAAACTAGGGCATGTCTGCTCCGTTTCGGGGCGGATGCGAACCCTCCGCGTTGCCATGGTCCAAATCCTCCATCGGCGGCCGTTTTTCCCGGTTGGGCTGGGCGTTTTGCTGCTGGCCGCGTCCGCCCGCCCCCAGGCGCCGCCAGCGCCATCGTCCCAGAGCGCTCCCGCCGACAGCTCCAAGCCGCTCGTCCTTAAACCCGATCTGCCGAGCATGGGGAGAAATCACCGGCTCATCCTCAAAGACGGCACCTACCAGATTGTGCGGCAGTATCAGATTGTCGGCGACCGCGTGCGCTATCTCTCGCAGGAGCGCGGCGAGTGGGAGGAACTGCCCCTCGACCTGGTCGACTGGGACGCCACGCGCAAATGGGAGCAGGAGCACGCCGACCTTACCGCGGACGAGACCTCGCCTGCCATGAAAGAGGCCGCGGGCATCGACAAGGAGGAAGCCGACGAGCGTGCCGACGAAAGAGCGCGTATGCCGGAGGTGGCACACGGCCTGGAGCTGCCCGATCAGGAAGGCGTCTTTGTGCTCGACACCTACCAGGGCACGCCGGAGCTGGTCGAGCTTCAGCCCAAGGACGTGGACCTGGACGCCCGGACCCGGCACGGCCTCGGTATTCTCAATCCCCTTGCGGGCCAGAAAGCGGATCTCGAGCTCTCCGGCGCACACGCCAAGATTCATCTGCACGTGAACGATCCGGCCATCTATCTCTCGTTGGGCGTCGACGACACCGCGGAACCGGTTCTGTCCAATCCCGTCACCGTGAATACGTCCACCGCCGCAGACGCCCGCAACCCCAAGCGCGGGGCGCACTCGCCGCAATCGGGATTCGCCATCGTCCGCCTGGACCAGCGCCAGGCGGTGCGCATGATGGGCGCCATTCACGTGAGCCCCGGCGGCGCCGTCACCCAGAACGAAAACGTCATTCCGGTCACGCAGGAGGAGCTGGCGGGCAAGCACTGGCTGCGCATCGAGCCCAAGGAGAAGCTGGTGATGGGCGGCGAATACGCCGTGGTGGAGATCCTCTCGCCCACCGACCTCAGCACCACGGTCTGGGATTTCCGCGTCGATCCCACGGAGGGCGACAACCCCGGCTCCATCGCGCCCATCCTCAGGCAGCAGAGCGACCGCTGAAGCTCAGGCGCTTCCTGAGCTCCTCTCGCCGGCGCGCGCTTACTCCTGCCCCAGCAGCTTTCTCTGCAGCGCCTCGAGTGTCTGCCCTTTGGTCTCCGGATAGACAAAGAGCACCACCAGGAACTGCACCACGGTCATGAGGGAAAAAAACACGAACGGCGTGGCCGTGCTCATGGAGTGCACCACCACAGGGAATTCGAGCTGGATGAGCGTATTCATGAACCAATGGCTCGCCGCGCCCACGCCCTGCCCCTTGGAGCGCACGGAAGTGGGAAAGACCTCGCCGAGGTAAACCCAGATGACTGCGCCCTGCGAGACCGAAAAGAACGCCATAAAGGCGACGAGAAGCCAGAGCAGCGCGCCGGGATGGGTACTCGAGGCATACACCCAGGCCACGCCGGCCAGGCAGGCTGCGCAGCCGGCCGCGCCGACGAGGAGCAGCGTCTTGCGCCCCAGCTTGTCAATCAGCGCCATGCCTACGAAGGTGAACAGAAAGTTCGTGGCCCCGATGGCGACCGCCTGCTGGTAGCTCGAGAGCTGGCTGAAACCGGCGGCCGCAAAGATGTCGTTCAGGTAATAGAGAATGGCGTTGATGCCGGCCAGTTGATTGAAAGCCCCGATGGAGATGGCCAGAAAAAGCGGATAGCGGTACTTCCACTGGAAGACGCGTTCATGGGCTGTGGCGTGCTCCTGCTCGAGCGCCGCGCGAATGTCGGCGAGCGCGGCTTCCGGGTCGGGATCGCCCATGAGCTTCAGCACCGCCAACGCCTCGTCCATCCGGTTCTTCGAGGCCGACCAGCGCGGGCTGCGCGGAATGCCGAAGAGCAGAACCAGGAAGAAGATTGCCGGGATGGCGGCGATGCCGATCTGCCAGCGCCACTCCGCCGCGCTCAGATTGAGCGTGTGGATGACGTAGTTGGAGATATAGGCGAGCATGATGCCGAAGACCACATTGAGCTGGAAGGCGGCCACCAGCCGGCCGCGCCACTTGGCCGGCGCCAGCTCCGCAATGTAAACCGGCCCCAGCACCGACGACGCGCCAATGCCCAGCCCGCCCACAAAACGGAAGAAGAGGAACGCGGACCAGCTCCACGCCAGCCCGCAGCCGAAGGCCGAAGCCAGATAAAGAATCGCGGTGATGCGCAGCGTCTCGCGGCTGCCCAGCCGCTGGCCCACGTGGCCCGCGCCCAGCGCGCCGATCACCGTGCCCACCAGCCCGATGGCTACCGTGAAGCCCTCTTGGCGCGGGCTCAACGCGTAGAGTTTCACCAGCGCGTCAATGGCGCCGGCGATCACAACGGTATCGAATCCGAAGAGCAAGCCGCCCAGCGCACCGGTGAGCGTTGCCCGCATCAGGGGAAAGTTCGGTCGCATGATTCCTTTCGCGTCCAATCCGAAAACCATCCTACAGACCGGGCCCTCAGCGGGCAACGGGCGCGCAGGCAAAGCCCGACGTCAAGCCGGGATCGAAGCCCGATGCAGTGAAGATCAACGACAAATGGCAGAACGCTGTGAAGAAACCGACCGCCAAGAAGAAACCATCCGGCGGATGGCTAAATGAAGAAGCCCGCACCGAAGCGCGGGCTGGGCAATTAAGGAGTCAGATTGAAACCCGACTCGGGTGGTTAGAAACTAAATCCTACGACGCGCACTTTAATGCGTCAAGTAAAATATCGTCAACAATAGGACTGGGATTAGTACCAAAAGGTTGCACCAAAGCGTCATCGTTTAGATCCCGGATCTACTCGGAGGCAATGTGCCTGATTCTACAAGGGTTAGGATTTTTGTTGATTTCTGGAATTTCCAACTTCAATGGAATAAATGCCATGCGAAGATCGGCAGTGCAGGCCTTGTGCAGATTCCATGGAAGGAATTACCTGCGATATTGACGGCTGAAGCAGCCCCGGGGCAATCCGTCAAATATGCAGGTTGTCAGGTCTATGCATCCATTGACGAGGAGGGCGGGAAGGACGCTGGGTTGAGCAATTGGCTCCAGCATGTGTTGTCTTCGTACGCGGGCTATTCGGTCGATGTTAAGAAAAGAAAACCAAAGGCAAACGTTAAATGTCGCGAGTGCAGAACCGAAATTACCTCATGCCCGAGCTGCGCTAAACCGATGCGTCAGACTTCCGAAAAAGGAATAGACGCGGCGATCATCACAGATTTGCTTTCAATGGCGTTTGATGACAATTACGACGTTGCTGTTTTGATCTCAGGTGACGGCGATTACGCACCCGCCGTGCAATATATTCAAAAGAAAACAGACAAACAGGTTGTACAAGCATTCTTCAAATCGCATGGCGATCAACTCAGAACTGCATGCTGGAGCCATATTTTCTTCGAAGATCTATTTGCCAAAATGAATCTCGCCGCGGTTCAACCCACATCCGCAAAGGCTCAAGCGGCCGCATCTGTCCCTAAAAAGTAAATGTTTGTGCCTTCGTAAAGTGCGTACTTCCGAATCGAAACGCGCAATAGGTGTGGGCCGATTTCCGCCCTTCACGCCGGCAGCACGGCCAGCACGCGGCAGCGGCGCTTGTCCGCGGCGCTCCAGGCCAGCGGCATCTCGCTCTCCACGCAGGCGCAGTCGCCCGCATCCAGCACCTCGTGCATCCCGCCCGCGTCCAGGCGCAGCTTGCCTTCGAGCACGTACACCAGCCCGTTGGCTTCGCCTGAAGCGTTCATCGCCACCGAAGAGCCGCCCGGAGGGAACTCGATCATCTGCGCCCG
>JASHUF010000272.1 GCA_030040175.1 Acidobacteriaceae bacterium | reverse complement strand
CGAATCGCCAGGCTGTTTCCCCATTTCGAAACCTTCATTGAGGCGCCTCCGGATATACACTGTCCATTGTATATCAAATATGTATACTGATGATATTATGGATGCTTAGTCGATTCTTGGATCGCGCGGATTCATTTTGCGGAAGCTCGCACCACCTGGAACCGCACCGAATAGCCCAACCCGACGGAGTAATCCGGCGCCGCCGCGGAGAGCCCGAAGCTCGCATGAAAATCGATCTGCTGGTGCGGCGTGGGCTTTATGCACGCGCCCAAGTTCACCAGTTGCGCCGTCCCGCCGCGCTCCGGAAAAGATCCGGCATATTCGCCCCACGCGTCGACCGTCGCCGACATCTGCCGGTCAAAATAGAGCGTGAATTGTCCGGTGGTGTCGCGCCCCTTGGGCTGCGTGGGCCAATACATCGCCAGCATGCCCGCAACTGTCCAGTTTTTGCTGAGCCCGCGCGACCACGGCAGTTGCAGCGATGGATCGTAGCCGTGGCTCGAGATGCGGTTCGCGCCCGTGGGCACGCTCAGCGAAGGAATCACCGAAACGTCGAACCCATGCAGGGGCCCAAGCTGCTCTTTGAAACTCAGGCTCAGGTCACCGAAGCCGCTCGAGAAACCGGAGGCCACGCTTGTATTCGTGTAATAATCCGGCACGCCCACGCGCACTTCGCCCTTCGCGGGAATCCCGGCGCGGATCCAGGTCTCCGTCAGGTCCAGTCCGCTCTGGCCCCCGCTGCCCGTCACCGCAAACCCATTCTCGAATTGCAGGCTGCCGCAGGGGACAACCGTGCTCGCCTCCGTGATTTGCGGCCGGTCGGTCGAGATCGGGCTCGAGGCATCGGAGCCGCAGGCGTGGGGCTTTGCCTGCGCGGCCGCCATCGCCGGCATGGCAAGAATCAGCATCGCGAGTCGGCGAACGGCCATCGAGAGCATGCTATCGGCTGCCCGCCGCCTCGCGCATGAATTTCCGCACATCGGGCTCACATTGCGCGGCATTCGTCCCGGCTGGGCCGAATCCGTTTCGCGCCGACAGCGCTTTCCTTTTACCGCAAATCGCGCTACGCTCGTTTGCAACTCCCCTTTGCATCGAATTTGGAGATTTCTCATGGCGCTTTGCCAGCGCAATCGGCTGGCCATGCTCGGGGCCTGCGCCCTGCCTCTACTGCAGCTTGCGTTCGCGAGCGCGCCCAAGCAATGCGTTCCCGCCGAGCAGGCCGCCAAGCTGCTCAACAAGGACGTCTGCGTCTCCGCGCACATCTATGACGTGGTCGAACTGCCCGACGGCACGCGCTTCCTCGACGTCTGCTCGCCGCAAACACCCGACGACCAGTGCCGCTTCACCATCGTCAGCCTCTGGCAGGACCGCGACGACGTGGGCGAGCTCCAGAAATACCGCAACCAGAACGTCGAGATTCGCGGCATCGTCGAGCCCATGCACGGCCGCGCCGGCATGGTCTTGAGCCATGTGCGCCAGTTCAACGGAGGGCCGCCCAAGTTCCGGCCCAATCCCCTGCTCGCCCGCGGCTTCACCGCCGAAGACAACAAGCCGCCGGTCAACGACCCCAATCTCCGCAGCCAGGGCGGCGGACGCGCCTTCATGAACTCGAAGGATCAGGAACCGGCGCCGAAGTAGCGGCGTTAGCGGAGCGAGGGGGGTTAGCGGAGTTGGCGGGGTTGGCTAGGTGGGCGCGCCGGGTTTCTTGGTTTCTTGGTCCTTAGAACTGGTTGCATAAATGGTGTTTTAAAAGGGCACGGCTTGAGAGCTTGCTGAAAAAAGGTACGGAGGAGTCTTGTATCAGGGCATGGCTTCAGCCGTGCCGCAAAAGCTGCGCAAAATCAACGTGCGGCTTTAGCCCCTGAGGGACGTTTTCTCATCGCCATGAGCCATTTATGCAACCAGCTCTAGTTCCCTGCCTCCTCCAGCACCGGTGCAAAGCGCGCACCCGCGAACAGAATCACGGAGGAAAAAAGGAGAAACACGAGCGTCGCGCCCAGCCCGATGCTCAGGTTGCGGGTGCGGTCGCTGATGGCGCCGATAATCTGCGGCGAGAAGGTATCGCCGAAGGCATGAATGCAGAAGAGGTTCACGCTGATGGCCGTGGCGCGCACAGGCGCATTGACCGAGTTCACGATGGCCGTGTTCAGCGGGCCGGTATTGAGAAAGAGAAAGAACTCCGCGGCAAAGAGCGCGGGCACGGCCCACGCATGCGGCCCGAAGAAAAGCAGCACCCCGCACGGCAGCGTGAGCGCCACGCTCCACGCGGAAACAAGGTACAGCGCGCCATGGTTCCGGCGCAGCCAGATCTGCGCAATCCATCCGCCGATCAAGGTTCCCACAATCCCGTCGATCACCGTGGTCGCGCCCACGGTCAGGCTCGCCTTGCCCATCGACATGCCCGCCACGCGGCGCAGAAACTCCGGCACCCACCAGGAGATGCCGCCCATGGCGAAGGTGAGCGTGGCCAGGCCGAAGGTCGCGGTGAGGAACGCCGGATTGGTCAAGAGCCCCCCAAAAGTGGTCCGATTCAACGTCGGCCGGATGTGGTCGGTCGATCCGCGCTCGGGCTCGCGGCCCCAAAAGATGTACAGCGCTG
>JASHUF010000271.1 GCA_030040175.1 Acidobacteriaceae bacterium | reverse complement strand
CCCGCGCCGCGCAGCACGCCATTCTCAATGCTCGTAATCGTCACGCCCTCGTCGGAAAGTTTTTCGCTCTCCCACGCCTGGCCATCGCTGCCCCAGGCGAGGATCGACCGATGCCCGACGAACAGCAGAAGATTCGGCTCAATCGCCGCGCGCACCGCGAGCACCGGCCGGTAGGGAATCATGGTGAACTGCTCGGGCGCAGTGGTGTCGATCAGGTACGCATACCCTCCGGCCACCGCGCAGATTTTTTCTGGTTCTGGAGTGGACCAGAGGCCGGTCGGCGCCGCCGGATCGCGAAACCCCAGCGCGCAGGTGGCCAGAAACGGCTGCGCCTCGTCTCCCGCGGGCCGAACGAGAATCTCCAGCGCGCCGCGCTCCACTTCTTCCGCATTGCGCGGATAGACGTAATGCCGCGCGGGCAGAATCAGAGGCCGGCTCGAGAGCACCTCGGCCTGCCACGCATGCCGAAAGCGCAGGTCGATCATCGGATCCGGGATGGAAGCCGGCGCTTTCACGGCTGCGGCTCGTAGGCCCTGTAATTATGGATCCACTCTCTCTGCTCGTCGGTGTCGGGCACGGGAAAGTTGCGCGCCGTCGCAATGGCCAGGAGCGCGTCCTTCGAACTCCACCCCAGGTGCATGAGCGCCGCGGCCGCGGCAAGGGTGGAGCGGCCGATCGACCCGCGGCAGTGAATGCCGATGCGCTCGCCCGCGCGCAGCCGCCGCACCAGTTCCTGGGCGAACCGCCCAAAGGCGCGCGTCTCCTTGGGCGTGTGCCTGTCGGGTATGGGAAAGGAGAGAAACTGCATGCCGGCCTCTTCGGCAAGCGGCCCTTCGCGCGCGAGGCCCAGCTCCGCGGCCTCCCACGGCTCGAGCATCGAAACCAGGGTGTCGATGCCGCCGCGCCGCAGGGTTCGCAGCCCGTCCGCCAGCCAGCCGTTACCGGCCGGGCGTATCACGATGGCGAGGCTCGCCTGCGGGTCGCCTTCGATCCAGAAAATCTCACTCACCTGACGATCATAGTCCGTTGCGCCGCGGATTCGCGGCTGCTCCCTCGGGATGCAAGCACTTCCGTCACAGGCGGCCGGAACCGAATGGGGAAAAGTGTTCCCACCCGCGCGCCGCCAGCGCCCGCGGTCCCCCGTCTCCGAGCAGAGTAACCCTCGGCGCGCCTCTGTCCCGTCGCAGCACGCGCCCGATCCGCGTCACCCGAACGCCGTCGAGCGCGCGCGGCACCCGCGTCGCCGGCGCGGCGGCAAACAGCAGCTCATAGTCCTCGCCGCCGTGGAGCGCTTGCGCGCGCGTCACGCCGAAGGCGGCGGGCAGTGCAGCCGCATCCACTTCCGCGGCCACGCCCGATTCCTCGCAGAGATGGTGCAGGTCAGTGGAGAGCCCATCGCTCAGATCGATGGCCGCGTGGGCCAGCCCGCGCTGCGCCAGCGCCAGTCCCTGCGCTACGCGCGGCTGCGGATAGAAGTGAGCATCAAGCGCCGCTTCCATCTGCGCGGGAATCTTCAACCAAGCCGGCTTGGCGTCTTGGCGGCGTCCTTGCCTGGCGGCAAGCTCTTCGAGTCTGCGCAGCCCGGCCGCCGCTCCACCCAGCGCGCCGGTCACATAGAGCACGTCTCCCGGCCGCGCCCCTGAGCGCAGCAGAGCCTTCCCGCGCTTGACCGCGCCGGCAAGCACAACGTCGGCTACGGCCACGGGCGACTCAGCCAGGTCGCCGCCGGCCAAAGGAACGCCGCAGGCCTGCGCGAGCGCAAGAAATCCATCGAGAAAGCGATCGATCCATGCGCGATGGGCGCTTTGCGCTCCCGCATGCGCGCTCCGCAATCTCTCCATTTGGACCAGCTTCGCCGGCAGGCCGAGCGAAAGAAACGCCGCCACCGGCCGCGCGCCCATCGCGGCCAGATCGCTCAGGCCGCGAGCCAGCGTGCGATGGCCGATCGACTGCGGAGGGTGCCAGTCGAGGCGAAAATGGCGGTCTTCGATGGAGAGATCCGTCGTCACCGCGAACTCCTCGCCGGGCCCCAGGCGCATCAGCGCGCAGTCGTCGCCGATGCCGAGGACCAGTTCGCGGCTCCCTGTCGAGCGCGCGCGGGCACGAATCCGCGCCAGCAGCTCCCGTTCGCCCGCGCTTTCCCGCGTCGCTTTCGGGGAGTTTTCCACCGTTGGCCGCTCAGCTCCCATCCTCCTTGAAGATAGGGCATAGAAGCGGCCCCGGCTCCGCGGCACGCCTCAACTGCCTGCATTTCAGGCCGGCAGCCGAGGAGAGAAGGTTGTCGGTCTGCGTCTTAAACAGGGGGAAGTCCCTTCGTTTTGAGCCGTTTAATGGGAATTCTGAGTACCTGCGCCAACCTCTGGCCTTTGTGCCGCGTCCACCCAAGGGAGGGGACCCGAACCGAAAGTTCACCCCCGAAAGTTCCGTTGACCCGCCAAAGACCGCTTTGTTAGGCTGGACAGAGTTTTCATGGGTTGCGCTCACCCCCGGGCGCGCATGTTGTTCTTGGATCGGACCGTCTTGGTCTGCAGAAGCAGTGCGATTGTGCCATCTGCGGCGCGTTGCGAAGAAACGAGAAACCGAATGCTGCGCAAGCGCTATTACATTCTTTTTGTATCTCGAGATGAAGACGGCCGGATTCGCAGGATTCCGTTGCCGCTGCATTACGCCTATGCTTTTGTGGCCGCGGCGATCGTGGGTGCGTTTACGATCGTCGGTCTGGCCGGCTCCTATACGCGCATGCTGGTGAAGACCGAGAGTTACAACCAGGTGCGCCAGGACCGCGAAACGCTGCGCAAAGACTACAAGCAGATGGCGCAGATTGCGCACGACCGCAGCGTGCAGATGGCGTCTCTGGGTGCGCTGGCCAACGAGGTCACCGCTCTCTACGGATTGCGGCAGAACCGCATGGCCGCCGCGGCCAGGGCGCAGGCGGCAGCCCGCGTAGCGGCCGCGCCCGCTCCTTCCAGCCTGGCGCAGGCCGACGAAGCCAGCCCGCAGCAGATTGCGCACTCCATCGATGAATTTTATGCCCTGCGCGCCGACGCCCTTTCCGGCCGCGCATCCGAGGCGCTCGAAAGCGGGCTGTCGTCCGGATTGAGCGGTGACTGGTCAGAGTTGGCCGATGCGCCCTCGCTCTGGCCCGTGGAAGGCCGCGTAGCCTCGAGCTTTGGCGAGCGCCAGGATCCGATCAACGGCGAGGGCGCCTTCCACACCGGCATCGACATCGACGCGCCTTACGGCACGCCGGTGCGCGCCACCGCCGACGGCGATGTGGCCGACGCGGCCTTCCGCTCAGGCTACGGGCGTGAGGTGGTCATCGATCACGGCCACGAACTCTCCACGGTGTACGGGCATCTCTCGGCCTTCGCGGTGATGCCGGGCGAGCACGTCCAGCGCGGCCAGGTGATCGGCTACATCGGCCAGTCAGGGCGCGCTACGGGTCCGCACCTGCACTACGAGGTGCGCGTGCACAACGTGCCCGTGAATCCGCATAAGTATCTGCGCATGACCTACGAGCAGGGTGAGGAAGCCGGCCTGAGCCAACCCTCCGGCGCGGGGCAATAATCCCGTCAGACTTTCTCTGATAAGCCAGGCGGCTCCCGCACCCCCGGGAGCCGTTCTTATTGCAGCGCGGGCTTGACCACGTTTGCCGGCTCGGGCTTCTGCAGCCGGCTCACGGTGCAGCCATCCAGAGTGAAATTGAAGTTTCCCGTGTTCGTCATCTCCATATTGAGGCGCGAAGGAATGGGAAATCCCTCGAGCGTCTGGTATTCGATCTCGACGTGCATCTCCTGGGCCTGCTCCGGCGGCACGCCTGCCGGCTGCACCTGCGCCTGGAAGCTCTTCACCAGCAATCCTTGCCCGGTGGGTTTGTAGGCCGGCTGGAACTTGATGGAGATGCCGTTCTGGTCCACGTCGAAATGCTCGAGCAGCATGTCGTTGGAGAAGGTCTCGGTCAGCGCGGTATCGCTGTCCTGCGCATGGATCGTGTTCACGCTCCCGGTGTGGGTGATGGTGAGCCCGTCTGCCGATGCGGGTACCACCGAGCCGTCGACAAACGGAGTCCAGAACTGCAGAAAGCCCTCGAGCGTCTGTTCCGTAACCTCGCGCATCTTCTTGAGCAGCGTAGCCGAATCCTGGTCGAGCGGCTGGGCCGTGCTCGCGTCCGAGGTCCACTCGAGCGTGGAGCCTCCCTCCAGGTGCGCGTGCAGGTTGATTTTCACGCTTTCGAGCAGAAGAATGCGGGCGTCGTCTGCGTTCACCGGTGAGCCTGCATTGGCGCTCGAAAAGAGCGCACGCCAGTCGGGATGGACGGCGCAGTCGAATCCGCCCAGTCCGGACTTTGCAGTCGAGTAGTAGAGGCTGCCGGCCTTCCTGAGCCACGCATCGTCAGGAACGGGACCGGCTGTTGGCGTCGTTGGACCCGCGGGCGCCGGCTGGATCGCCGCCTGCGGACCGGGCGGTGCGGACTCCTGTGCCTTGACCTGCGCGGTCAAAAGAGAGCCGGCGCAGCACGCCGCGGCCAGAAGGGTGAAAAGTTGAAAGAGCTGAATGCGCTGCCAAATCTTCAAGACCCGGGGGAATGGTGCCCGGGGAAACGGCAATCGACCCATGCGAGCCTGCTTTCCTTTCCTGTTTTCCTTCCTTGCTTTCCTTACCTTGCTTTCCTTCCTTGATGGGTCCATTCTTAAGCTGTTCCGGAGCGATAAGCAAGGCCGATTCTCGCTTCGGGTGTTATGGTGGGCACTGGTTCCGATTACCTGCGAGAGATTCCATCGGTGTAGAAGGGGGCTGAAACGGAGGGATGGCGCGTGTTTTCCCGGGGCTGCCTGGCGGCGGCTTTGCTTGGCATGGCAGTCTGCGCCCGCGCGCAGGACCAGGCCGCGCCGCCGGATCGCGCCGCCGGCCTCCAGATCGCCTTTGCCCGCGCCCGCCAGCACCTCCGGCGCGGCATCAATGCTTCGCACTGGTTCTCGCAAAATCCCGGCGATTACTCCGCCCGGCACACTGACACCGAGATCACCCCGGACGACATCGCGGCCATGGCCAGGCTCGGCTTCGACAACGTGCGCCTGAGCATCGACGCCGTTCCGCTCGAGCAGTACCCGCGCGGCGCCGACGGCCTTAACGTCGATTTTGTCGCGCGGCTCGATGGCGCCGTGGATTTGATCCTCGCCGATGGCATGGCGGTCACCATCGACCTGCACCCGGAAGACAGCTACAAGCAGCAGCTGCGCACTGACAACGCCGCCGTCGATCGCCTCGTCGCCCTGTGGCGCAAGCTGGCCGCGCATTACGCCGGCCGCGATCCCGGCAGCGTCTTCTTTGAAATTCTTAATGAGCCTGAGGTGAACGACCCCTACCGCTGGGCCGGCATTCAGGCGCGCGTAGCCGCGGCCATCCGCGAGGCCGCTCCCAACAACACCATCATTGCCACCGGTCCCAATTACTCTGACATCGTCGACCTGCTCAGCCTGCATCCGCTCGACGACGGCAACGTAATTTACAACTTCCACTTCTACGATCCGCACGAGTTCACGCATCAGGGCGCAACCTGGAGCACGGGGTGGTGGCGCTACGAGCACGGCATCCCCTACCCGCCCACCGCCAGCTCCATGCAGGAACTGCTCAAGGAGATTCCGGACCCGGCGGACCGTTTTCAACTGGAGAATTACTGGCTCAACAACTGGAACGCCGGTCACATTCAGCGCCTGATCGACGAGGCCGCGGCGTGGGCGCAGGCCAATCGCGTCCCGCTCCTCTGCAATGAATTCGGCGCCTATCGCGCGGTGGCCGATCCGGTCTCGCGCACCAATTGGATCCGCGACGTGCGCACCGCGCTCGAGGCCGACGGCATTGGCTGGGCCATGTGGGATTACCACAACGGCTTCGGCGTAGCCGTGCGCGACAAGGACGGCAAATCGGTGGTCGATCCGCAGACGGTCGAAGCGCTGGGGCTCAAGATGCCATAAGCGGAGCTAGCGGTGTCAGCGGCGTCAGCCGCGCTGCGCGCGCGGAGTTGGATTTACCTCGTACTCTGCTTGGCTTTCTGTGCACTCCGGGCAGCTTCTCTCCCTCCGCTAGAGCGTTTTCGGTTCACATGTTGACAAGCCGGGATTATGCAACGTGGCTCTTTCTTGAGGAAAGAGCCACTCGGCAGCATCGACCTTGTCAAAACTTGAACCGAAAACGCTGTAACACCGCCAACTCCGCTAGCACCGCTAACAGCGCTCACAGCGCTCACTCCGACACTTTGCCCTCCGCGACATCGGCCAGAAAACTCGCCGGCAGCGTGGCGGTCACGATGACATGGTCGCGACGCTGCGTGACTTCGGCGGTTTTCAGCAGCTCCTTCAGGCCTTTGTTGACCGTGTTGTCGCCCAGAGGCGCGGCCAGGCCGCGCGCCAGCGTCACCAGCGTAGCCAGGTCGGCGGCCTGGCTTACCGCGGTCTGCTCGGTGGGCGCAATCTCCTCCACCTTCATCCGCAGTGCGCCCAGCGCGCCCGGAACCGGCAGCGCGGGCGCCACGCTGGCAATAATGGTCGAATCCGGCTGGAGCGGCAGGGAGAAGCCGAAGACGCGAATGGCGCCGCTCTCGGAAAACGGCAATCCGATCTGGCCCACGCCCCAGGCCACGGAGAGCAGCGGCACCTCGTGGTAGTGCGCAGCCAGCAGCGACGAGCCGGCAAAGGGCAGCGCGGCCGTGCGGTGCCGGTCGATGATGGAGTGAATCATCTCCGGCGTAGGATAGTTCGAGACCGCGAGCATGTCGTAGCCGATCTGCGCCACGCGCACCGTGCGCCCCTCCGAGGGAATGTTATAGATGGTCTTCCCGGCGTAGCTCTCGCGCGTGGCGGCGTGGCCCTCGAGCCACGCGTTCAGCTTCTTGCCCGTGACCCGCCCGGTGAGCACCAGCGAGTACGCCACCTGTCCGTTGGGTCCGTTGGGGTCGGGCATGCGGTGCAGCGCGATCGCCACCTGGTCGAGGTCCTGTTCCCAGTCGATGCCGGTCGCGTCCACAAACTGCTGGTAATCGGGCGCGCGCTCCGGCGTCTTCACCTTGCGGAAGAAGCTGCGGATGGGCTTGAGATTGATGTAGACGATGCCGTCGGACTCGGGCAGCAGCCGCGCTGCCTCCGGCGGAGCCTTCGAGCGCAGAACCACGGCCAGGGCCAGCAAGACCAGGACCGCGGCTGCAATTAGGAGCGTGTTGCGCGTGCGTCGGTTCATCGGGAGCCGTCCGCAACCAAGGTACCATCCGTGCCCGGCTCCGATGCCCGGAGTGGTGGGAGCGCTACTGCGGCGTGGGCGCGGCCTGAGGCGTTGCCGGTTGAGGCGATGCCGGCTGCTGAAGGGCTGGCGACTGCGGAGCAGGCGCGGCCTCCAGTTCTGCGCTCAGATGCACGCTTCCGCCCGTAACGTTCAGTTTGCGCGTCCAGTCAGTGAACCCCTTCTTGCTTACTGTCACCTCGTGGCTCCCAGAGGTGACGCTGACTGTCGACGGCGTGTTCCCGACAAACGCGCCATCGACGTCGATGTCAGCGCCGGGCGGGGTTGAATCGACGGTCAGGCTCGCTGCGGCCGGGGCTGCCGGAGAAGAATTCGCGAGCGCCGGCGGCGCAGCGCCGAACCTCGCCATATCCAGGTGCATGTCGCCATCCACGAAGGCCGTGATCTCGGTTCCCTGGGGGATGGTGATGTCCTTGCCTTTCATAAACAGGAACAGCGGCGCGGCCGGAAAGAACACGATCGCCGTGGCCACCATGGCTCCGGTCATCGCACCCACATGGCCGCCGCCCTGCGTGTCCTTCGCCGCCCGCAGTGCGGCTTTTTCGTTATCGGCAAGGCGGGCATAACTGATATTGACGTTCAGCTTTCCACCGCGTCCCATGTGCCTTTTGGGCTCGGCCTCTGTGACAACGCCGATGGCCGTGGCGCCCTTGGGGAGAATAACCACGTCATCCACCTCGACGTCTTCCACCACTTCGAAAGGGACTTCCTGGTTCACTTTCGCGTCGGCTGAGGAAATCGTCTGGCTCAAGCGCAGTTTGACAGGCGTGCCGTCGAGCAGTGTGTGCGGCGGAGGCGGACCGGATGGGTTTGCGGAGGACTTTGGCACGGAGGCCGTGGAGGGAGAAGCTTGGGCCGGGGCCTGTTGGGGCGGGGTTGGAGGCGCGCTTGCTTGTTGGGCAACGAGCAAAGGGCAAAGCAGCAGCGAGCAAGCCGAAAGAAGTACGTTACGCATACATTCTCCTCAAGTGGTTGCGTACGAAAATCTTGCTTGCGGGGAGTCGTTGGCATCATCAACCCGGCGGGCCGATTGCGCAAGGAAAATTTTGCCCCCGCGACCGCCCGGCGTAACCACGGTTAGCCTTGACCGCCGGTTTTCCTTTCGCGCCCCTGCCGCAAAGGAGTAGACTCGGATCACTCCATCCGTTTGGGCCCGTTTTTCCCGGTATCTTTCCTTCTACCCCGAGGAGGCCTCAGTATGGCAGCGGAGACTGGTCAGCGCGTCGGCGACTACGAGGTCGTGGCGCTACTCGGCACCGGCGGCATGGGCCGCGTCTACAAGGTGCGCAGCGTGATCTCCAACCGGGAAGAGGCGATGAAGATTCTGCTTCCCGACTTCGCCGCCCAGCCCGAACTCGCGGCCCGCTTCATGGCGGAGATTCGCACCCTCGCCGGCCTCGACCACCCCAACATCACGCAACTGCGCACCGCATTCCAGATTCAGAACCAGTTTGTGATGGTGATGGAGTACGTCGAAGGCAACCCGCTCGACAAGATGCAGGGCCGCCTGCCCCTCGAGCAGGCCATCGACTATTCGCTGCAGGTGCTGGCCGCGCTCAGCTACGCGCACCAGAAGGGCGTTACTCATCGCGACATCAAGCCGGCCAACATCATGATCACCACCCACGGCGTGGTCAAGCTGATGGACTTCGGCATCGCCAAATCCACTGAGGATCTGAACCTCACCCGTCCCGGCACCACCATGGGCTCCATCTATTACATGTCGCCCGAGCAGGTGCGCGGGGGCACGGTGGATGGCCGCAGCGACATCTATTCCTTCGGCGTGACGCTTTACGAGATGCTCACCGGCCGCAAGCCCTTCCAGGCTGAGACCTCCTATAGCGTGCTCAACGCGCAGCTCAACGAGACGCCCGCGCCCCCGGCGCAATGGAACCCCTCGCTCTCGCGCGAGCTGAACGACATCGTGCTGCGCGCCATGGCCAAAGATCCGGGCGCGCGCTTCCAGTCGGCGGAGGAGTTTCGCAGTGCGCTCAAAGCGCTGCACCAGCCGAAAGCCGCGGCCGCGCCTGCCGCTATGGCGGCTGCCGCAGTTCCGGTTCCCCTGTCCGCGCCGGCGTTCCAGCCTGCCCCGGGCCCTGTCGCAGTACCTCAGCCCAGCCCCGCGCCTAGCCCCGCGCCCGGTTCCACGCCTGGATTCGCTCCCGTTCCCGTGGCCGCCGCGCCGCCCCAGTCCAAAAGCCATCGCGGTTTATGGATCGGCTTGGGCGCGCTGGCTGCCGTGCTCGCCATCGCCGCGGCTTTCGCTTTTCTGCCGCGCTTCTTCCCCATGCACGCGGGGCAGAAGACGGGCACGCAGGTGGCCGCGAACGCTGCGCCATCCAGTCCGGCGGTTACCGCGCCCGCGCCGCAGCCGTCCGCGCCTCCAGCGAGCGCGAGCCCGGCCAACCCCGTGAGTACGGCTCAGCCCGCCACACCGAATCCCGCCGGGGCGTCTTCCGCAAAGCCCGCGCGCCAGCCTTACTCCAACGCCGGCTCGCCTGAATCCAATTCGCCTCCGGCCGTTCCGCCCGCGCAGGAAGTTGCGCCTCCCGTCGCGCCCGCGCCGCCGCCCGGTCCTTCGCCCGAGGAGATTCGCCACGCGCGCG
>JASHUF010000270.1 GCA_030040175.1 Acidobacteriaceae bacterium | reverse complement strand
AGTTGCCCGCCGCGCGTCCCAGCGGCTGGCCCATATCGGTGAGCAGCGCCGCCGTGCGCGTGCCCGCGGCCTCGGCTGTGGCCACCATCAGCGCCGCCAGAAATGCGGAATCCCTTTCGTTGCGCAGAAACGCGCCCGAGCCCGTCTTCACGTCGAGAATGAGCGCGTCCAGCCCCGCGGCCAGCTTCTTACTTAATATCGACGCGCAGATGAGTCCGGGATTCTCGACCGTCCCCGTGCGGTCGCGCAGCGCGTAGAGCACGCGGTCGGCGGGCACCAGCGCCGGTGTCTGGCCCACGATCGAGCAGCCGCATTTCTTGAGCACCGCCTCAAACTCCGTGAGCGAAAGCGCGGTGCGGTAGCCGGGGATCGACTCCAGCTTGTCCAGCGTACCGCCGGTGTGGCCCAGCGCGCGCCCGCTGATCATGGGCACCACCACGCCGCAGGCCGCCGCCAGCGGCGCCACCAGAAAGCTGGTCTTGTCGCCCACGCCGCCCGTAGAGTGCTTGTCGACCGCGGTCCTGCCCAGCCGCGCCGGCGAAAACCTCTCCCCGGAGTCGCGCATGGCCAGCGTCAGCGCGTGTGTCTCGTCGAGCGTCAAACCCCTGATCCACGCTGCCATCAGCCACGCCGCCAGTTGCTCCGGCGGAATCGCGCCCGAAGCCGCACCGGCTACGACAAACTTAATCTCGCGCGCGGTGAGCGCCGCGCCGTCCCGCTTCTTGCGGAGGATGTCGATTATGTGCAGGGGAGCTGATGCGGTGAGGTCGTGGGCGTCGCCAGAAAGTTTCATCAAGTACCGGACCTACTTCAATTTCATCTCAAACGCCAGCGGCAGAAGATCGCGAAACGCCATGGTGCGCACGCCGTCTGCTGCCGGGAACACCACCGGCGCCTCGGGCAGCGCAAACTCCGCCAGCACCTGCCGGCAGGCGCCGCAGGGTGGGCTGGCCGCGTCGTTGAGGTTGGCCACGGCCACGGCCGCAATGCGAATGTCCGGGCCGAACTCGGCGACCGCGCGCACCAGCGCCGTGCGCTCCGCGCAGATCGTCAAGCCGTAGCTCACGTTTTCCACGTTGGTTCCGGTCACGATCTCGCCGCTCTTGAGCCGGAGCGCCGCTCCTACGCGGAACTTCGAATAAGGCGCGTAGGCGCGCTGCGCCGCCTCCCGCGCCCGCTTGAGCAGCTCTTCGAGCGCCGGATCGAGAGGATTCGTCTTGGATCCAGGTTCGCGCATGGGCGCAGGGTGAGATATGAGGCTAATCCATTCCACACCGTCCTGTACACTCGGCCCCGATTGTCGCGAAAAGCCGCCGGTCTCGGGCCTCGTGATCGACCGTGCCGCTCGACGCGCCGGTAATTAACGCGGCCCTGCCTTCCGCTCAAGTAAGCGGCCCATTTTGCCGATAAACCCCTTGATTGCTCGCCGCGGGCCAAGGTGCGCGTGTGCGATCGTAGGACCCCAATGGACGATCTGACGCGCGAATTCCTCATCGAGAGCCAGGAGGGACTCGACCGCATGGAGCGGTGCCTCACCGAGCTCGAGCAGAGCCCGCAGGATGCCATGCTTCTTGCGGAGATCTTTCGCTCTGTGCACACCATCAAGGGGGCCACGGGATTTCTTGGCTTCGGGCGATTGGAAAAGCTCGCCCACTCCGGAGAAAACCTGCTTGGGGCTCTGCGCGACGGCAAGCTCCCCGCCGACGCGCGCATCATAACCGTCCTGCTCAAACTCCTCGACGCTCTTCGCGGAATTCTCAAGGCCATCGAGACCGAAGCCGGCGAAGGCGCCGGCGACGACAGCAAACTCATTGCCCAGCTCGATCGCTTGCAGGCTCCGGCTCTAGCCGCCGCCAGACAGCCGGCGCACGCCCTCGCCGGCGCTCGCCGAAAGCACAAAGCGCAACCCGTGCCCTCTGCTCCTGCGCCGGACTCTGCCGCCGCGTCCGCGTCCGAACCCTCCCCTCCCCCCGTTGCGTTCTCTTCAGCAGCCGGGCAGGCCCTCCCTGCTCAGGCCGATGCCGCGCCTCCGCACACCCCGTCTCAAGGAACCGCAGAAAGCACGCTGCGCGTCGATGTCGCGCTGCTCAATCGCATGATGAACCTGGTCGGTGAACTGGTGCTGGCGCGCAACCAGGTGCTCCAGGCCACGGCCGCCGATGCGCGCATGACTGCGCTCTCCCGCCGTCTCGACATGGTCACTGCCGACCTGCGCGAGGCGGTGATGAAAGCGCGCCTGCAGCCGGTCTCTTACATTTTTTCCAAAATCCCGCGCGCCGTGCGCGACCTGTCGCAGGAGCTCGGCCGCCGCGTTCGCCTGGAGATGGAAGGCCAGGAGACCGAACTCGACAAGAGTTTGCTCGAAGCCGTCAAGGACCCGCTCACCCACGCCGTCCGCAATGCCCTCGATCATGGCATCGAGCCGCCCGCGGAGCGCGAAGCCGCGGGCAAAAATCCCGAAGGCACGCTGCGTCTGCGTGCGCTGCAGGAAGGCAGCTACGTCCTCATTGAAGTCACCGACGACGGCGCCGGCATCGCCGTCGAAAAAGTTCGCTCCAGAGCCATCGAGCGCGGGCTGCTCACGCCCGACCGCGCCGCGCTGCTCAGCGAGCGCGAGCTGCTGCGTCTCCTCTTTCTCCCCGGTTTTTCCACCGCGGCTTCGGTCACCCGCGTGAGCGGCCGCGGTGTGGGCATGGATGTGGTCCACACCAACGTCGAGCGCATCGGCGGCAAGGTCGAAATCGAGTCCCGCCCCGGCCACGGAACCACGCTGCGCCTGCGCATTCCGCTCACGCTGGCCATCGTCCCCGCGCTCATCGTGCGCAGCCTGGACCAGAGCTTCGCCCTGCCGCAAGCCGCGCTTTCTGAGCTGGTGCACATCCCCCACGGCCAGGCCGCCACGGCCATCCGGTGGATGCAGAACGCGCCGCTCTACCGTCTTCGCGGAAAACTGCTGCCGCTGGTCTTTCTCGACCGCCTGCTCGCGCCCGGGTGCGCGCCCGCCCCGGCTTCCGATCGCGACCGCTTCATCGCTGTCCTCAACGCGGACGGCCGCCGCTTCGGCCTGGTCGTCGACGGCCTCGCCGATCCCGAAGAAATCGTCGTCAAGCCTCTCTCTCCTGTGCTCAAGGGCATCGGTCTTTATTCCGGCGCGACCGTGCTCGGCAATGCCGATCTTGCGCTCATTCTCGATCCCGGCTCCATCGCCTTGAAAGCCGGCCTTGCTCTCGGAGCCGAAGAAGACGCCGCGCCTGCGGATGAAGACGCAGGCAGCGCCGCGAAATTGGAGTACCTGCTGGTCGAAACCTCGGGCCGCCGCGCAGCCGTGCCGCTCGATGAGGTGCTGCGCATCGAGCAGCTTCCCCTTTCGCGCATCGAGATCGTCGGCCGCCGGCCGGTTCTTAACTTGGGCAGCCAATTGCTCCCGCTCGTTGATTCCGGCGGCATTCTCTCTTCCGCACCCGCCGGTTCCCATGCGCCCGTCATCGTCGTCGTTTGCCGGAAAGGCAACCGGCAAATCGGTATGGTGGTCTCGCAAGTGCTCGATGCGGCCGCAGGCGGCAGGCTTTCTCTCGCCGGCGCCGGCATCCCGGCCGGCGGCATCACCCTGCTCGACGAGCGCGTCACCGCCGTGGTCGGCTTCGGCAGCGTGCCCGCGCTCGCCTTCACCGGCGAGGCGTCCCTCGACTGGAATCCGGTGGCGGAGGTTCTCCCATGAGTGCTCCCGATCGCGACGCGCCAAACTCTCGGACGTTGGCATCGAGCTCAGATGAAAATGCCGCGGTGCTCGAAGAAGTCTGTTCCGTGCGCGTGGGCGAATCCCTCTTCGGCGTGCCCATCCGCCACATCTATGAAATTGTCGGCGGCACTCGCCCCCGCCCGGTTCCGCTCGCTCCCGGCTTCATCGGCGGCCTCGTGCATTATCGCGGCGATGTGCTGACCACCGTCGACCTGCGCCATTTGCTCGGTCTGCCGCCCTCCGCCGGCGCGCCGGATTTCCTCGTGATGAGCGGGCAGGGCGGTAACTTCGGCCTTCTCGTCGATGCGGTGGGCGAAGTGCTTACGGTTTCCGCATCCGACTACGAGCCCAATCCCTCCATCCTCGACGAGCGCTCGAGGGTGCTGCTCGCCGGCGCCTACAAGCTCAACGGCAATCTCCTCGTCATGCTCGATCCCGAGCGGCTCGATCCGTTGCGCCTGGAAGCCGCTCAGGCGCAACAACCGCAGGGAAAGCCGGCGAATCAATGAACGCGCGTGCCCTGACTGCCGGCTGCTGCCGCAGGGTGCGCGGCTGGAGGCCTGAGCCGTGACCCTCCGCCGCCGGAAACGGATCCTGATCGTCGACGACTCCGCTGTTATCCGCAGCCTGCTGCGCTCCGTGCTCTTCAAAGACCCTCATCTTGAAGTGGCTGCCACCGCGGCCGACGGCGCTTCCGCGCTCGCCTGCCTCGAAACTGCCCGTCCCGACCTGATTCTTCTCGACGTGGATATGCCGGTGATGGACGGCCTGGCCACTCTGCGCGACCTGCGCGCGCGCGGCTACACGATTCCGGTGGTCATGTGCAGTTCGCTCACGCGGCGCGGCGCCCAGGTCACGCTGGAAGCGTTGGCCGCCGGCGCCTCCGACTACGTGGCCAAGCCCCTGGCGCAAGCCAGCCGTCAGGAGGCCGTGGACGCTCTGGCCGCCGACCTGCTTCCCAGAATTCACGCACTCACCCGTCCCGCGCAACCGCCATCCGCATCCCCGGCCGCTTCGCACTCGGCGCTGCCGTTTCCCTCCCTCGCCCCGGAACACTTTGCCGCGAACCCGCAGTCGCCCGGCGCCGCTCCTTCGGTCGTGGTGATCGCTGTTTCCACCGGCGGGCCGGCCGCGCTCGAAACCGTTCTCCCCTCGCTTCCGGCGGACTTTCCCCTTCCCGTTCTTGTTGTGCAGCACATGCCCGAGCTGTTCACGCGTCTTCTTGCCGAGCGTCTTGACAGCCGCTGCTCCCTGCGCGTCGCCGAGGCTGCCGAGGACGAGCCCGTCACGCCGGGAACCGTGTTTATTGCCCGTGGCGACTGGCACCTCGAAGTGGCAGGGGCCGACGATTCGGCCGCGCACCCCCGGCTGCATCTTACCCAGGCTGCCCCGGAGAACCACTGCCGACCCGCCGCCGACGTGCTCTTCCGCTCGGCCGCGCGCGTTTACGGTGCCGGCGTGCTGGCCGTGGTGCTCACAGGCATGGGCGCCGACGGTCTCAACGGCTGCCGACTCATCCGGCATCGCGGGGGTTCCGTGCTTGCCCAGGACGAAGCCTCCAGCACCGTGTGGGGAATGCCCGGCGCGGTGGCCAACGCCGGCCTGGTCAATCGCATTGTCCCTCTTACGGCCATGGCTGGTGAGATTCTCCGCTATGCCGGCCGCGCGGCCGCCTCCCGCCAGTGTCAGGAAATTCGTCGGATGATTCACGAAATCCGAAAGATAGGGGTATAGCCATGGATCCGACGGCAAGCGCCGACTACTCCTATCTCCGCAAACTCGTCTTCGGCCTCTCGCAAAATGTCCTTGACCCTGCCCACGATTACCTCTTTGAATCCCGTCTCTCCGCCTTGCTGCGCAATCAGGGGATGACCCGCATCGGCGAGCTCGTCCATCATCTCCGCGCGCAGAAGAATCCCCTTCTCGAGCACGCCGTCGCCGAGGCCATGACCATCAAGGAAACCAGCTTCTTCCGCGATGGCCACCCCTTCGAAGTCCTGCGCCGGGAGTTGCTGCCCCGGTTGATCGAGGCCCGCCGCTCCTGGCGCACTCTGCGCCTCTGGTGTGCCGCCTGCTCCACCGGCCAGGAGGTCTACAGTCTCGCCATGCTCCTTCTCGATCGCTCGGCGTCGCTCGCCGGCTGGAACATCCGCGTCGAAGGCACCGACATTTCGAACCAGGCCATCGAGCGCGCCCGGGCCGGGCTGTACAACCGCATCGAGATCGACCGCGGCCTCGCCGCCCGCCACGTCCTGCGCTATTTTGAAGGCCAGGGCGAAGCCTGGATGGTGAAACCTGCGCTGCGCAGTCTCTGTCACTTCCGCCAGGCCAATATCTGTGGCCCGCGGCTGCCCTTCAGCCGCGCCTCCGATCGCTTCGACGTCATTCTCCTGCGCAACGTCATGCTTTATTTTTCTCAGGAACACCGCCGCGCGCTGCTCACCGGCATCCATAGCCTGCTTTCACCCGACGGCGTCCTCATTCTCGGCTCCAGCGAGCAGCCTGCCGATCTCTCGCTCTGGACCCCGGTCCTCTCCGGCGGCGCCTGCTACTTCAAGCCCCGCGAGCCCAGTTGAGGAAAGCAGCTTCTACGGCATTTTCTGAGTTACTGTGTCCTTTTCATTTCCTCGTAAGGTCGCCGTTCCCTGTTGGTCGCGTCGACTCTGCCTTCCGTCTTCGGGATACAGCTACTCAGAAAATGCGTTACAGCGTTTTCGGTTCAAGTTTTTACAAGGTCGATGCTGCCGAGTGGCTCTTTCCTCAAGAAAGAGCCACGTTGCATAATCCCGGCTTGTCAACATGTGAACCGAAAACGCTCTAGCCTCTAGCTTTTAGCTTTCAGTCTCCTCGTGCTCTATACGCACTCGTTCTTCATTGGCAGGTAGCCAAACTCGTCCACGTGCGCTTGGAACAGCTCCATCTCCGCGAGAGCAGGGAGGCGCCCTTCGCTTCCGCCGTGAGTCACGAACCACTGGAAAAGCAAATGCGTCTCTCAAGAGCATCGTGAACTCCTCAAGGCCGGACGTCTCCCCGCAAACACGAGCTAGCAGCTAGAAGCTAGCAGCTAGCAGCTATAAGCTCCCTCCCACCAGGCTTCCCACCTCTTCATGCAGTCTCTCCGTGATCGCCGCCTCCGTCTCCTCCGGCGCAAAGCGGATCGCCTCGCCCACATGCACCTCGATCTTCCCCGAGCGGAACCATCCCCGCCCTTTCACCTTCAGCTCGCCCAGCCCGCGGATCCCCACCGGCAGCACCGGTGCATCGCTCTGCTTTACCAGGAGGCCGATCCCCGGCCGGAACCTGGCCAACCTGCCTTCGGCCGAGCGCGTGCCCTCGGGAAATACCAGCACATGATAGCCACGATCGAGCGCCTTTCCCGCGTGAAAAAAGCTGCTCTGAAAATCGCGCGAGCGCGGCAGCGGAAACACATTGAACAGCAGGGTCACCAGGAAATAGGACGCCGGACCCCAAACATAAAATCTCCGCGTTCCCGGCGCGCGGTCAGGATCGCGCCAGTGCCGGAAGTCCTCCAGCATCTCGCCCATCATCGCTGCCGCCACGTGCCGCCGCATCCGCCCCTTGAGCGCATACTGCAGCAGCGGCGGGTCGTACGCGGTCACATGGTTGGCCACGATCAGCATGGGCTCCGCCGGCAGCGGTCTCTCCGGTCCCCTCACCCGCGGTGCGGCGAGGAACCACACCAGCGGCCGCATCACCAGCTCGATGAACGCCATGCGCATCCACTCGACCGGCTTCCACCATGGCCACGTGGGATAGAGAAAATGCGGCTGCGTCTCTTCCGCCGGTCTCGGGGCCATTGCTTTGCGCGCTTCAGCGGATGCCCCTTCCTCTCGCACTCTTTGCGCAAGGGTGGGTTCAGACTCCGGTACTCCCGCCTCGTCTCCGCCGTTGACGAGCCTGCGCAATTCGCCCAGCGTCCCCACCTCTTCCAGCGTCCCGTTACCCGAAACCATCCCCATCCGCTGTTCGATGGCCGACGCCAGTTGCACCCGCGCCAGGCTGTCCAGATGCAGGTCCTCGGTCAGGCGCGCCGCATCGCCCGCATCCTCCTGCGTCTCGCCCGTTACCTGCGCAATCAGCGCCAGCAGCCAATCCGGCTGCGCCCCCTCCCCTGCCTGCGCTTTTCCGTTCGGCGCAGCCTGCGTCTGCCGGATCCATTCCTTGACCCAATCGGCAACCGCCTTGCGCTTCACCTTGCCCGTCGAGGTACGCGGCAAATCCGGCTCCGGCCAAACCACCCAGCGCCGGATCCTCTGGAAGTCCGCGAGGCGCGCGTTCGCGCCTTCAATCGCCGCCGCCGGTGCGCCCGCGCCGCGCACCGCCAGCACCGCGCACGGCTCCGGCCCGCTTGCCGTCTCCACCGCCACGACTGCGCACGCGGCCACGCCCGGCTGACTTTCGACCGCGGCCTCCATGTCTTCGGGGTGCAGGTTCACCCCCGACGCGGTCACGATCACCTCGCTCTTGCGCCCCAGAAATTTGAGCTCCCCTGACTCCTGCCGCTCGGCCAGATCGCCCGTCGCCAGCCACTCGTCCTCCCGCTGCGTCAGCTTGCCGCCCTGCCACGTGGCCCCGGAGATCATCGGCCCGCGCACCAGCACCTCGCCATCGGGTCCCAGCTTCACCTCGCGCCCCGCGAGCGGCTTGCCGATCGTTCCCCTGGCCACGTGAAAGGGATGGTTCAGCGTGATCAGCGCCGTCGACTCCGTCATCCCGTAGCCCTGCACCAGCACAAAGCCCAGCGCATTCCAGAATTGTTCGAACGGGGCGGCCAGCGCGCCTCCGCCGGTCACAAATGCCCAGAACTTGAGCCCGGGCGCCCGATGCACCCGCCGGAACCGCCACCATCGCTTCGCCGGCCCGATCCCCTGCGATTGCTCCAGCCGTGCGCCAAGCCCGGGGTCGCCGGCTTCAAGACGCGCCTTCAGAATCGCCAGCACCCGCGGCACCGTCGCCAGCACAGAGATGCGTTCTTCCTTGATGATTTGAATCAGCCGCGGCGCCGCCAGCCGGCTCTCGAAATGCACCTCGGCGCGGAGAATGGGCGGAATCCATAAGCCCATCGTCTGCCCGAAGACGTGGCTCAGCGGCAGAGTATGCAGGATGCGCAGCGGATGAATCAGCCACTCGTAGCGCATATAGGGCCGCGCGCCCTCTTCGATCGGGCCCACGCTCGCCAGCACGTTGCCGTGCGTGATGACCACGCCCTTCGGGTCGCCCGTCGTTCCTGAAGTGAACAGGATCGCAAGCGGGGAGTCGCGCCCCAGTCCCGCTGCCGCTCCCGCTTCTTCCGCCGGCAGCTCGCTCAGCCACTCCTCAAACTTGAGCCGCGGAATATCTCCGGCTGGTTCCTCCCCCGCGCCATCCTCTCCGCTCATCTCTGCCGGCAGGGTGGAAGCCGCCCCTCTTGCAGATACCTCATCCGGGTGCCCCATCCCGGGCGGGTGTCCCGTCCTCGCGACGTCTTGGCTTTGGTCGTTCGGGTGGGAGGGACCTTCGTCATCCTGTCGCGCAGAGGCGGAATCGAGCTGCCCGATTGCGGCTGCGGTTGCCCCATCCTTTCGCGCTTTCTGCGAAAGGGTGGGAGACAACTGCCGCAGCAGCAGCGCATCCCCTAGCGCCAGCTTCGGCTTCACGTCTTCCGCCACGCGCCGCGCAAACTCCGCCGTCCCGTTCGCGTCCAGCGGAACTGCCAGCACGCCGCGCAGCAAGCACCCCCAGGAGGCAGCAATCCACTCCGCGCTGTTCTCGCCCCACACCAGCACCCGGTCGCCGGCTGCAATCCCGCGCTGCTCGAGCAGCGCCGCAAATCGCCCTGCGAGCCGCGCCAGCTCGGCATACGTCGTCACCCGGCGCCGGTTGCCGCGGTAATGGACCACAGCCACGTCGTCTCCGTTGCGGCGAAAGTCGTCGAGCAACGAGGCCAGATTCTCGCGCATGCGCCCTCTCGACGTTCATGGTAAGGGATACGCCGGGCCGATTGCCGCCCATCCAGGCACTTCCTTCCAGTGTCACAATGGCTCGATCGGCCCGCAAGCGTCGGATTCCGATGCGGTTTGCGTCTTCGCTTTGTATTCGCTCGCCCTCTGCGCTAATCTCAAGACATGCCTCCGCGCCGGCCGACTCCCGGAACCCCTGGTCCCGATTTCCCCCATCCGGCCGCGCCGGCTAACTCCGCCCACTCCGCTAACCCCGCTAGCTCCGCTGCTCCCGCCGACTCGCTCGCCTGCTTCCATCCCGTCACCGCTGCCTGGTTCCGCGCCGTCTTTGACGCGCCCACCGCGCCCCAGCGGCTGGGCTGGCCGGTGATCGCCCGCGGCGAAAGCACGCTCATCCTGGCGCCCACCGGCACCGGCAAGACGCTGGCCGCCTTTCTCTGGTGCCTGGACCGGCTCATGCTGCACGCCAGGGTTCAGGGTTCAGGGATCGGGGGTCAGAGAGACCGAGCCGGCTGCCGCATCGTTTATATCTCGCCGCTCAAGGCCCTCGCCGTGGACGTGGAGCGCAACCTGCGCTCGCCGCTCATCGGCATGGCCAACATGGCGCGGCGCATGGGCGTGCCCTTCCGCGAGCCCGAGATCAGCGTCCGTACCGGCGACACCCCCCAGCGCGAGCGCGCCCGCTTCGCCCGCCGTCCTGCCGAAATTCTCATCACCACCCCGGAGTCGCTCTACCTGATCCTCACTTCGCAGGCCGCCGACGCCCTTTGCACTGTCGAAACCGTGATCGTGGACGAAATCCACTCTCTTGTCCCCACCAAGCGCGGCGCCCACCTCGCTCTTTCCCTGGAACGCCTCGAAGCCCTCGCCAAGAAGCCCCTTCAGCGCATCGGCCTCTCGGCCACGCAGCGCCCGCTCGAAGAGGTGGCGCGGTTTTTGGGCGGAGTGGAAGTACAGAGAACAGGGATCAGGGATCAGGGAACAGAAAAGCAGCAAGTCAGCAAGTCAGCAAGCCGGCAAGCCAGCGAGCCGGAAGAGAGGATGTCTTCACACGAGGATGTTCGTCTTGCGCAAAAAGGAGAAGATCGAGCAAGCACGGAGGGTCTGATCCCTGATCCCTGTTCCCTGACCCCCGGCGATAACGAAGCGGAGCCGCTTTCAACCGGGGCCCCCATCGAGCGATCTTTGCTCGATGGGGTGGCCTATCGCCCTGTCACCATCGTCAACGCCTCCGCGCCCAAGCAGCTCAAGCTGCGCATCGAGGTCCCGGTCGAGGACATGGCGCGCCTGGGCGAGATGGAAGAGATTCCCACCGGTCCGGCCTCGCAAACCCCGCGCCGCATGTCGATCTGGAACGCGATTCATCCCCGCCTGCTTGAAATCATCCGCCAGCACAACTCCACTATCATCTTCGTCAACGCGCGGCAGATCGCCGAGCGGCTGGCCGGGGCGCTCAACGATCTGGCCGGCGAAAACGGGGCCCCCACGGACAGGTCTTCGTCCGTGGGGTGTCAGCCCGTGGCCCGCGCTCACCACGGCTCGCTGGCCGCCGCGCAGCGCGCGGTGATCGAAGAACAATTGAAGGCCGGCCAGATTCGCGCCCTCTGCGCCACGTCCACTCTCGAGCTGGGCATCGACATGGGCGCCGTCGACCTGGTGATCCAGATCGAATCGCCGCCTTCGGTCGCGAGCGGCATGCAGCGCATCGGCCGCGCCGGCCATACAGTGGATGCGGTCAGCGAGGGCATTCTGTTTCCGAAATACCGCGCCGACCTCGTCGCCTGCGCCGCCGTCACCCGCGCCATGCATGAGGGCCACATCGAGTCCACGCGCTACCCGCGCAATCCCCTCGATGTGCTCTGCCAGCAGCTCGTCGCCATCTGCGCAGCGCCGCCGGTGAAAGCCGGGAACAGGGGAACAAGGGAGCGAGGGAACGAAAGCGCAGGGAGCGAGGGAGCAAGGGAGCGAAGGAGCAAAAGAGGCCGGCAGCGGCAAGATGTCGACGAATTGTTCGTTGAAGAGGACCCATCGGATCAGTCCCTAGCCCCTAG
>JASHUF010000269.1 GCA_030040175.1 Acidobacteriaceae bacterium | reverse complement strand
CGAGGCCAGGGCGGCGCTGGCGCGGCATCGCAGCGTGCGCGTCTGCGCGGAGCGCGCGCTCGAGTTGCTCACGCCGCACGCCGAAAAGCTTGCGCCGCTGCTGCCCGCGCTTGAGCCCTTATGGACGCACAACGATTTCCATGCTTCGAACCTGCTGTGGAGCGATGGGAGCGAGAACGCGCGGGTGACGGCAGTGATTGACTTCGGGCTGGCGGACCGCACCAACGCCGTGCATGACCTGGCGCACGCAATCGAGCGCAACATTGCGGAGTGGCTGAAGCTGGTGACGAATCCCGAGCAGCCTGAGAGTGTTCCGGTTCATCTCGATCATCTTTGCGCCCTGCTCGAAGGGTACGAATCCGTGCGCCCGCTCACGGCGGCGGAAGCGGCAGCTCTCGCGCCCATGACCGCGTTGTGCCACGCGGAGTTCGCGCTCTCTGAAACGGATTATTTTCTCGGCATTCTGCGAGATGAAGAGCAAGCACGCATGGCGTACGACGGATGGCTCGTGGGCCATGCGCGATGGTTTCGCACGGCTCAAGGGCAACGCCTGCTCGATGCGATCGCGCAATGGGCCGAGACGCGTGCGATGCAGAATCGTGCGGAGGCTGAGCCATGAGCTGGGATGCGGTTGCGCATTATTTTGGGGCTCACGGACTCGAATTGGCTGCCATGGCGGCTACTGTGCTCGGCATCTGGCTCACCACGCGGCGGCTTTTGATCTGCTGGCCCATAACTCTACTGGCAGACTTTCTGTATCTTGTCGTCTTTTATCGAGCGCGGCTTTTTTCCGATGCCTTGCTGCAGATTTTCTTTGTCGCGTTTACGCTGTACGGCTGGTGGCACTGGTGGCGCGGCGTGCGCCGGGAGGGTGAAGTGCGCGTGGAGCGGTTGAGCGCGCGCGGATGGGCGGCCGGCTTGGTTGCGGGTGCGATTGGAGCGGTTCTGCTGGGTTGGCTGATGGAACGCGTAGGCGCAGCGCTGCCCCATCTGGATGCTGCCTTAACAAGCTATAGCCTGGTGGCGAGCTGGTGGGGCGCGCGTAAGCACATTGCCAACTGGTGGCTCTGGATCGTAGTGGACGCGGTCTATATCGGCGAGTACATTTACAAGGATCTGTGGCCGACGGCGCTGCTTTATGCGGGGTTGGTGGCGCTGGCGGCACTGGGGCTGCGGGACTGGCGACGCGCGGAGGCTGCTCAGATCGCAGCCTGCACCACATTGCGCAGCGGCTCGCCGGCTATGTAGCGGCGCAGCTCGCCGGCGGCAATGCGGAGCGCATGGGGCGCGAACTGCGGGCTGGAAGCGGCGACGTGCGGCGTGAGAAGAAGGTTGGGGCAACTCCACAAGGGATGGCCTTCGGGCAGCGGCTCGGGATCGGTGACATCGAGTGCGGCGCGAATGCGGCCTGCGCGCAGCGCCTCGACCAGCGCGTCCGTGTTCACTACCGGTCCGCGCGCCGCGTTCACGAGCAACGCGCCCTGGGGCAGAAGCGCAAGCTGCGGGCGATCGATGAGTCCCTGGGTTTCCGCGGTAGCGGGCAGGATGAGGATGGCGACTTCCGCGCGCGGAAGCAGGGCATGGAGTTCGCTCACCGGAAAGACCGTGGGATCTGTGCGCGCCGCACGCGCCACGCGCACGATTTCCACGCGAAACGGCGCGAGCATGCGTTCGATCTCCTGCCCGATGGCGCCGTAGCCGACGAGGAGCACGGTCTTTCCAGCGAGCTCTTCAAGCATTACGGGCGGATGAAGCGGGCGCCGGTCGCCGGTAATGGATGCATATTGCGCGGCGGCTTCAAAACGGCGCTTCCAAATTCCGCTGCGCTGGATGTCGAGGTAGAGGGGAAAATATTTGAGCATGGCGAAGATTGCGCCCACTGTCCACTCCGCCGTGGACCCATTGTGCGCGCCGTGCGCGTTGCAGATGGTGACGCGGGGACCAACGACAGCAGGAATCCATTCCGTGCCCGCCAACAACGAGAGCACCAGCCGCACCCCGTGCAGATGGGGCCAAACGCGCATGGCCCGCGTGGGGAACGGATCGGGAATCCAGACTTCAATCTCGATATCGCGATCGAGCCGGTCGGCAATGGGGATCAGTTCGGCTTCCGCGGGAAAGTCGCGCAGCAAATCCGCCGAAATTGCAGAAGGATATCCGACACGGAGCATGGATATGGTGACCCGCGAGCGAAGCGGGCATTTTGATTGTAAGGCACCGGCTCCTGCCTGCGAGCGTTAAAACGAGATGGTCCGCATCAAACGGCTAAGCGCTCAGTGTAGACGGCCATGCCGACAACCGCGTCCAGACCGAGCGCATCGAGCTCGTCCACTTCGCGCTGGCTGCGGATGCCGCCGGCGGCGATGAGCTGGCGGTGGGTGAGCTTGCGCAGGCGAGCGGCGTCTTCCATGGGAAAGCCCTGCATAAGACCTTCGCCATCCACGTGCGTATAGAGAAACGCGCCCACATGCGGCTCGAGCTGCGGAATGGCGTCATCGGGGGTAAGCTCGACCTGCGCCTTCCAGCCTTTCACGGCGATGCGTCCGCGTTTGGTGTCGATGCCGGCAACGACGCGGTCCACGCCGACGGCCGCGGCCAGCTCTTCCGCGAAGTGAGTATTGACGAGCCCCTCTGCCGAGAAAAGGGCGGATCCAATGATCACGCGCCGCGCGCCCGCAGCGAGCATCTGCTGCGCGCGCTCGATGGAGTGAATGCCGCCGCCGATTTGCACGGGCAGCCGCTGCGCTATCTGGGCTAGAAGAACGGAGTTCTCGCCCTGGCGCATGGCTGCGTCCAGGTCGATGAGTTGCACGAGGGGAAAGCGCGAGAAGCGCTCGATCCAGTATTCGAAATCATCGAAGGCAAGACGCAGTTTCTCGCCCTGCACGAGCTGGACGATGCGGCCGCCCATCAGGTCGATGGAAGGAATCAGCATGGAAGCCTCACGGAAACGCCGGATGCGGCGAGCTCTTCTTTGAGAGAGCGCGAGGTGGAAACGCCGAAATGGAAGATGCTGGCCGCGAGCGCGGCGTCGGCCTTGCCGCGCGCGAAAACATCGGCGAAGTGCGCGACGGAACCGGCGCCGCCGGAGGCGATCACGGGGATGCTGACGGCCTGGCTGACGGCGGCGGTAAGCTCGCAGTCAAAGCCGGCGCGGGTGCCGTCCGCGTCCATGGAGGTGAGCAGGATTTCGCCGGCCCCGCGCCGCTCGGCCTCGCGCGCCCACTCGACGGCGCGGCGGCCGGCTGGTTTGCGGCCGCCATGGACGAACACCTGCGCGTCGCCGACGGGGTCTGCGGCTTGCGGATCGCGGCGCGCGTCGATGGCCACGACCACGGCCTGCGCGCCGAAGCTGCGGCCGATTTCGCCGATGAGCGCGGGATCGGCGAGGGCGGCGGAGTTGATGCTCACCTTGTCCGCGCCAGCTTCGAACACCTGCTCGGCGTCGCGCGCGCTGCGGATGCCGCCGCCGACACAAAAGGGAACGAAGAGCTCGCGCGCGGTGCGGCGCACGGTATCGAGCAGAGTCTGGCGGCCTTCATGCGTGGCGGTGATGTCGAGGAGAACGATCTCGTCGGCGCCTTCGCGGGCGTGGCGTGCGGCCTGCGTGGCCGGGTCGCCGGCATCGACCAGGTCGACAAACTGCACGCCCTTGACCACGCGCCCGGCGTGCACATCGAGGCAGGCGATGATGCGCTTGGTCAGCACGGCGCCCCCAGAAAGTTTTTGATGATCCGCAGCCCCGCGCCTCCGGACTTTTCGGGATGGAACTGCACGCCGAAGACGTTGCCGCGCTCGACCGCTGCGGCGAAGGGTTCGATGTAGTGCGTGACCGCAGCGGTGTCCGGCGTGACGGGAGCTTTGTACGCGTGCGTGAAATAGACAAACTCGCCGGGCGCGACGCCGGCGAGCAGGCGCGGCGCGGCACCGTTGCCCGGCGGAATTTCGAGCGAATTCCAGCCGACATGCGGGATTTTTTCTTTCCCTTCGCAAAAGCGCGTACAAACTTCGGAGAAGTGTCCGAGGCTGGGCTGATCCGGCGCTTCAGTGGAACCGGAGTAAAGCCATTGCATGCCTACGCAGATGCCGAGGAAGGGAACGCCGCGGGCGATGGCCGCGCGGATCGCGCCCGTGAGCCCCGTTGCACCCAGCCGCTCAGTTGCGGTGAAGTGGCCCACGCCGGGAAGGACGATGCGCTCCGCTGAGTCGACGAGCGCAAGATCGCCGTCGGTGACTTGGGGCTCTGCGCCGAGATGGTGCAGAGCTTTGAGCACCGAGGTGAGATTGCCGGCCTTGTAGTCGATGACGGTAACGCGCATTTGTTTTCTTGCCCCAGGGCTAAAGCCCGTCAGTTTGTGGCCTTTCTTCGGCACGACTGAAGTCGTGCCCTGTTACAAATCCTGCTCTTGTGGGAGGCGCTAGAGCAGGCCTTTCGTGGAAGGCAGCATCTTGCCCAGTTGTTTGTCGCGCGAACAGGCCACGCGCAATGCGCGCGCGAAGGCCTTGAAGATGGCCTCGATCTTGTGGTGGTTGGAGCGGCCGTACATGGTCTTCACGTGG
>JASHUF010000268.1 GCA_030040175.1 Acidobacteriaceae bacterium | reverse complement strand
CAGATCCCGGCCGTCCTCAGCCAGCCCCCAGCCCTCGCCGTCGAATTGCAGGGTGTGCAGCAGGCGGAAGCTGAAGCGGTCATAGACAAAGGCGACGTGCGCTTGCCAGGTGAGCTGGACGAGCGTGCTGCCCCACGCGGCGAGCCCTTCGGCAAAGTATTGGCTGGGCACGGCGACCGACTGCAGCACACGGCCGGTTTCGAGATCGACCATGCGCAGCGAGGAGCGGCCGAAGAGGCCGGTGCTCTCGTAGAGATGGCCGTCGGCATAAACGAGGCCCTGCGTGAAGGCGCGCGGATCGTGGGGGTAGGCGTGCACGATGCGATAGGTGTCCGCGGCCGGAGCGAACGCGGAGGCAAGCATCCAGAAAGAGAAGACGAGAGCGGCTCGAAAGGGGCGGCAGCGAAACATGAATCAACTGGTTCCAAGGTAAATGAAGCGGGCGAGAAAGAGGGCGGCCAGGAGATACAGCAGCCAGTCCTGGCGGCGCAGCTTACCTGCGGCCAGGTGCAGCACGGCCCAGGCGATGATGCCGAAGCCGAGGCCGTTGGCGATGGAGTAGGTGAAGGGGATGAGCACGAGCGTAAGAAATGCAGGCACGGCCACCAGCGGATCGTGCCAGTGAATCTCCGTGATGGCGGCGAGCATGAGCGAGCCGACCAGGATGAGCGCGGGTGCGGTGGCCGCTGCAGGCACGATGCCGACGAAGGGCGCGGCGCCGATGGCGCCCAGAAAAAGCAGGCCGGTGACGATGGCGGTCACGCCGGAGCGGCCGCCGGCGGCCACGCCCGCCGTCGATTCCACGTAGCTGGTGACGGTGGAGGTGCCGACCAGGGAGCCGAAGACGGTGGAAGCTGCGTCGGCAAAGAGAATGCGGTTGAGCCGCGGAATGGTGTGGTCCGGTGCGATGAGGCCGGCGCGCTTGGTGACGGCCACAAGCGTGCCCAGGTTGTCGAAGAGGTCCACGAAGAAAAAGACGAAGATGATTTCGAGCAGCCCCTTGCCCAGCGCGCCGCGAATGTTGAGCTTGAAGGTGGTATCCGTGAGCGCGTGCATGCCGATGGTCGCGTGCGTCCAGTGGACCAGGTGCATGGCCCAGGCGATGCCGGTGATGGTGAGCACGCCGATGAGGATGGAGCCGCGCACCTTTTTCGCTTCGAGCGCGACCATGAAGATGAGGCCCAGAAGTGCGAGCCATGCGGTCGGAGCCCTGATGTTGCCCATGCCGACAAGCGTGGCCGGATCGCCCACGACGAGGCCTGCGTTGCGGAAACCGATGAAGGCGATGAAGAGGCCGATGCCGCCGGCGACGGCGGCGTAGAGCTGATGCGGAATGGCGCGCAGGATCATCTGGCGGATGCCGGCCGCGGTGATGGCGAGGAAGAGGATGCCGGAGATGAAGACCGCGCCCAGCGCCGTCTGCCAGGGCACGTGCATTTTGAGGCAGACCGTGTAGGTGAAGTAGGCGTTGAGGCCCATGCCGGGCGCGAGGGCGATGGGATAGCGCGCGACAATGCCCATCAGAATGGAGCCGAAGGCGGCCGAGAGGCAGGTGGCGGCCGTAACCGCGGGCAGGGGAACGCCGGCGGCGGCCAGGATGGCCGGATTGACCAGGACGATGTAGGCCATGGTCAGAAACGTGGTTACGCCGGCCAGGATTTCCGTGCGCCAGTTGGTCTCAAGGCGCGCAAATTCGAAGTAGCTTTCCAGGCGTTTCAGCATAGATTCGAGACCGCGTGATCAGCAGTCCGAGGGAGCGCCGGAATTCCCTGCCAACATCGTCCGTTACAGGCTCATCGGGTTTCCGGGCCACGCGGTCTCGCAGACAGGCGGGTTCTGACTAGAAAACCACAACGCACGGCGGATACAAAGCCATTTTTGGGCGCGCAGCGGCGCCAAGGGGCCGGCTCGCCACGGTGTGCGAATCCGGACAACTTTTTGCGGATGCGGACAAAGGGCCCCGAACCGCGACTGCAACGGACCGGATTGTGCTTCTTTGGAATGAAGCGCTTACAGGCGCGACCATTCGGTAGCACAGATGCAGTGAGGAGAGCAACTCTGTTCAGGAGATTGCGCAATGGAAACGCTGGTGCAGGATTTACGCTTTGCGCTTCGCCAGTTCCGGAGATCGCCGGGATTTGTCCTCACCGTCGTGCTGACGCTGGCTCTCGGCATCGGCGCCAACACAGCCGTTTTCAGCCTGGTGAATTATTTGCTGCTTAAGCCGCTGCCGGTTGCGCACGCCGAGCAGATTGCCACCCTGGCTACGCGCACCGGCAACGGCTTGCTGGGGCAGGTCTTCTCCTGGAACGAATTCAAGGAGATTCGCCGCGAGAGCGGGAGCGCGTTCAGCGATGTTTTCGCTTACGGGATCAGCCTCGACGGCTTGGCGGCGAAAGGGAAACAGCCGGACCGCGTGATGACTTCGTACGTCAGCGGCAACTTCTTCGATGCGCTGGAGCTGAAGCCCGCGGCCGGGCGGCTCTTCCTGCGCAGCGAAGGCGAGACGCTGGGCCAGGATCCGGTGGTGGTTCTCGGCTACGACTATTGGCAGAGCCGGTTCAATGGCGATCCTGCCGTGGTGGGCCAGCCGGTTACGCTCGATGGCCAGGCAATGACGGTCGTGGGCGTGGCGCCCAAGGGCTTCGGCGGTTTGCAGAGCTATCTTACCGTCGACGCGTACCTGCCGCTTTCCGAATTGAGCGTGACCAGCGGCCCCGCCGACGTGATCGAGCAGTGGCAGACGCGCATCCTGCAGGTCTACGGCCGCCTGCGGCCCGGTGTGGGCATGAAGCAGGCGAACGCCGCGATGGCCGGCGTGGCCCAGGACCTGATCCGCCTGCAGCCGGAGGTCGAAAAGCAGCTCCGGATCGAAGCTTATCCCGAACCGCAGCTGCGCATCAATCCGGGCGATCCCCGCACGATGTACATCGTGGCGGCGCTGTTCCTCTCGCTGGCCCTGATGGTGCTGGCGCTGGCCTGCGTGAATGTGGCCAACCTGATCCTGGTGCGGGCCACGGTGCGGGAGCGGGAAATGGCCATACGCACGGCGCTGGGGGCCAAGCGATCGCGCATTCTGGGCCAGTTGATCACGGAGAGCGTACTGCTGGCGCTCGTGGGCGGCGCCCTGGGCATGGTGCTGGGCATGGCGGCGAGCGGCTTGCTCAGCCACCTGGACCTGCATGCAGATTTGCCCGTGCGTTTCGTATTCCAATTCGACTGGCGGATCTTTTCGTTCTCTTTGGCAATCGCGCTGCTCGCCGGCGTGGTGGTGGGTCTTGTGCCGGCCAGGCGCAGTGCGAAGGCCAACCTGAACGCGGTTCTGCACGACGGCAGCCGCGGCGTCACGCGCGGGCGCCACGGGTTCCGCGATGCGCTCGTGGCCCTGCAGATTGCCGGCTCCCTGGTGTTGCTGGTGGTGGCGGCTCTTTTTGTCCGCAGCCTGAGCGCCATGCAGACCACAGACTTCGGATTCAGGCCCGATCATGTGCTGAATTTTGTGATCGACTCGAACGAGATCGGGATGAACGACGCCCAGGCCCGGGTTCTGGCCGCGGGCCTGACCGAACGGCTGAGCGCCCTGCCGGGCGTCGAGGCCGTGAGCCATGCCACCGCGCTTCCATTCGGCTACTTCGGCACCAGCGCCGACCGGCTCACCATCGACGGAGCGGCGCCGCCGGCCAATCCGGACGACTGGAGCGCCAGCTACAACGTGATTTCACCCGCCTACTTCCGCGTCATGGGCATCGCCTTCGAGCGCGGTCGCGCCTTTCTCGACTCCGACGACGACCACGGGAGCGATGTGGCCATTGTGAGCGAGAGCACGGCGCGGAAGTTCTGGCCGAACCAGGATGCGATTGGGCGCACCTTTCACATGAGCACGGAAAAGGACCGCACGCTCACGGTGGTGGGCGTGACCCGCGATGCGGAGTTCCAGCTCTTTAACGGAGGAAAATCGCGCCCCCTCTTCTACATTCCTTATCTGCAGCACACCACAGGCAATACGCTGATGATCTTCCAACTGCGCTCCGGCCGCGACCTGGCTGGGCTGATGCCGGCAGTTGAAAAGACCGTGCATGCGCTGTCCCCGCAACTGCCCATCTTTCAGATGCAGACCATGCGCCAGGGCCTTTACACCATGAACGGGCTGCTCCTGTTCGAGATCGGCGCCACCCTGGCCACCGTGATGGGTTGCCTGGGATTGACGCTGGCCGTGATCGGGCTTTTCGGCGTCATCTCCTATGCCGTGAGCCGGCGTGTGCGCGAAATCGGACTGCGCATCGCGCTGGGGGCGAGCCGGGGCTCGGTGTTCCGCATGATCTACCGGCAGTCCATCGTCATTATTGCCGCGGGCCTGGGAGCCGGGCTGGTGGTGGCGCTGCTGATGGCAAGAGCCGTGGGCAGCTTTGTCGTGGTGAGCGTGTGGGACCCCGGGACCTACGCCGGCGTGGCCGCAATCCTGGCGCTGGCGGCTCTGGCCTCGTGTTTTGTGCCTGCCCAGCACGCCATGTCCGTGGAGCCGATGCGGGCGCTGCGCGAGGACTGACGGGGCTAACTGTGGAGGCTCAAGAGGTTGTTCCGATTCAGGCCGGATCGGGAAGCGGGTGTATTGAGTTTAAGGCTTGCGTGGGGGCGGTGGAAGTTGTAGTCATGGGTCCATGGATCGAGCTGTTCGAGACGCTGGAGAGAGTTCAGGTAAGAGCGAGCATAGGCCCACTCGCGCAG
>JASHUF010000004.1 GCA_030040175.1 Acidobacteriaceae bacterium | reverse complement strand
CTTTATTGCGTTTTTTTCTGGAGCGGGATTCCCGCGATTCTGGGCTTCATTGAGTGCTTCTTCATGCCCGGACGGGTGCGCGAATTCAACGCCATCCAGGCGGCGGGCATCGCCGCAGCGCTGGGCATTGCCGTGCCCGCCTGGGGCGCGGCGCCGGTGAATGTGACCGTGAATGTGCCCCCGGCTGCGGCATCCGCCGCGGCTGCGGCACCGGCCCAACCGGGCACTCTCGCCGCCTGCCCGCGCTGCCAGCAGAGCAACCCGCTGGGCTCGCGGTTCTGCGGCGCATGCGGCGCGCCATTGTAGCAGCTACATATTGGCGTGCCCGGCGCGCATGGCCTCGTTGAACTGCGGCTTGGTGAAGTTGAGCGCGGCTTCAAGCGCAGCCTGATACTCGCCTGCGCGGGCTGCGAGCGCCGGCGTAGATGCGGCAAATTCTCCCTCGAGCGCAAGCAGGCCTTGAGCTGAAGGGCTTGCGGCCACACGCAGCAGTTCTTCCGCGGTGGTATTGAGATATTGCGCATCGCGCGGGTCGGCGATCCAGACCGGCTTGCCTGCGCCCAGCACGCCGGAGAGCCAATAAACCTTCGTCAGCAGAAAGCGCAGGCGCTCGCTCTCGCCGGTATCGGTAAAGACAAAGGTCTTCTTCCAGCGGCTCCAGAAGCGCGTGGTCACGGGCACGGGCTGGCGATTGCCCGACTTGAGGAACTCAAGCTGGCCCATGTCGATGGTCTTGCGCACGGCGTTGTAGACAAAGGTCTCGGCATAGGGCTGCTCCATGGCGGGCACAATCTCGGCAAAGGTGAGCGTGACGCTGGCAGCAATCTTGGCCTGCAGGTTGTGCGTGCCGCCGTCCGCCAGGCAAATCTCGCCGTGGACGATGTGCGTGTCGGCGCCGGAGGTGGAACGGTGGAAGGGCCACTCGAATTCGCCGAAGGCCACGGGCAACCCGCCCAGGGTCACGTAGCACTCCGGGCGCGGATTGCGCAGCCGCTTGGCTTGGTGGGCGAGGTGCGCGGTCAGCTCCCGTTGCAGATCGGCCGCGCGATCCGGCGCCGGCGATCCGCCGGGGGCTGCGGGTCCGAAATCGAAGCTTTCGCTCAGCTCGAGCTTCAGGTTTTTTCCCACGGGCTCGGCTTCCGGCAGGCCGAGCCGGAAGATAGCCGTGGGCCGGCCGTTGGCGGTCGAGCCCTGGGCCACGGAGACCAGCACCAGGCCGGCCTGCGCCGCTGCCGATTCCAGCCGGGCAACAAGAGAGGTTTTCAAATCGGGGGCCATGCGCGAAAACATCCTGCGAACGATGTGAGTACACACCTATTTTACGGGAACGGCGGGAGCAGCGGCCGCCTGCTGCAGGTGCGCCCATTTACAATCGGCGATGTGCCGCACGAAGCCGCTTCGCCCATTATTCTCGCCGAAAACCTGACCAAGACCTACGTGGCGGGCCGAATTCAGGTGACGGCCGTGCGCGGCGTCTCGTTCGCGGTCGAGCAGGGGGAATTCGTCGCCATCATCGGACCGTCGGGCTCGGGCAAGTCCACGCTGTTTTACCTGCTGGGCGGGCTCACGCGCGCCACCCAGGGCCGGGTGGTGATCGACGGCGTGGATTTTGCCGCGCTCAACGACGGCGAGCGCACACGGCTGCGCAAGCACCGCATCGGCTTCGTCTTCCAGAAGTTCAACCTGCTGCCCACGCTCTCGGCCATGGGCAATATCGAGATCGCGTACGCGGTGAGCGGCCGCAAGGAAGCGATGGACGGCGCCTATCTCAATCATCTCGGCGATCTGCTCGCGATTCGCGGAAGGCTCAGGCACCGGCCGGCTGAGCTGAGCGGAGGCGAGCAGCAGCGGGTGGCGATTGCGCGCGCCCTCATCACCCGGCCGGCGATCGTGCTGGCCGACGAGCCCACGGGAAACCTGGATACGGAGAACTCGAACGCCGTGCTCCGGATGCTGGTGCAGTCGAATCGCGAGCTGGGCCAGACGACGCTGATGATCACGCACAATCCCGAGGCGGCGGCCATTGCCGGACGCATCCTGACCATGCGCGACGGCAGGATTGTGGGCGAGCAAAAGGGCTCGGGCGCGGTGCCTGCCGTGGTTTGACCCGTTTTCAAGCGCCCGGTATACTCGAATCTGCGTTGAGGCGGTTTCCGGTTTGTACAGGACGCAGGTTTTGGGGCTGCGGAGCGCTTGATTTTCTTGCCATCTGCGCCCCATGCGAAGCTGCTGACCGGACAGGAGACTGCTTAAGCGGGAGTAGCTCAGTGGTAGAGCATCGCCTTGCCAAGGCGAGGGTCGCGAGTTCAAATCTCGTCTCCCGCTCCAGTCCGCCTGGCGGCGGCCACCGCAGGCCACACTCGACAAAGCGGACTGGACGGACCCATAATGCATGGCAACCAAGCCCAGGGCGCGGTACCCAAGTGGTAAGGGAGAGGTCTGCAAAACCTTTATGCGCCGGTTCGATCCCGGCCCGCGCCTCCATACTTTCCAAACAAATTCAATATTTAGTGGGGATTAGAGCAGCTTTAACGACTGTGTCTTTTCCGCACTCAATCGTGGTGAATCGGCGAAAATCGGACGCAATCGTGCTCAGGGGCGGATCAAAACCGAACCGTCCGAAATCTGGCTTTTATCTTCACTTCAAAACACGGGAGTGCTGAACCGCTGTCAGTCTCCCGCTCCCTGATCAGCCAATAAAGCCAATCCTGCGGCAAAACCAGAGCCGGTGTGAACTGGTGGTTGTGGTGCCAGGGCGCATCCATATATAGACTCTGCGGCTGGGTTTTGATTTGTTTAACTTGCGGATATGCCAAGCCGCTGTTGAGCTACAAAGGCAGGTGATCGATCACAGCTGAGGCTGGGCAGGTACGCCGAGCTCCACTACGTTCTCCCGGAATTAAAATCTGCTGCGATTCGCATCGAGTTGGACTTTCTTCACCCTGCCGAGCAACCGGTGGCGCAGGATCAGTGCTTTGCTGGCCGTCGTGACTGCTGCAGCAAATGCGAGCCGGTGCCGGATTTTCGCTGTAGGTGGGGCTTCATCTGCCCTCCGCGAGCATATGCCGTAGGGAAACATAGTCGATCTTGGCATTGTGGCGTTTGTCCATTGGAATAGCATGCACAGTGCGAATCTCATCAAGATCCGCCCAGGTCATGGCTTCGCGAATCGAGTTGGCGGAGGTCCGCGATTCTGCTTCAACCACCATGATCCGCCGCCGCTCAATCGTCAGAACTGCCGCGCGGCGCACTCCCGCAATCTGTCGCGCAGCGCACTCCACAGCAAACGGGTACACCACTCCTCGTTCGTCACGGATGGTTGACGCTGCTCGCCCCATGAGCCATAGCCGGCCAGTGTTGTCGAGCCAGCCAAGGTCTCCTGTCCTGTGCCACACCGTTCCGTCCACGTGCAGCTTATTCTCGCTGTCGCCGCTGCCGTCGAGATACCCCTTCAAGACGTGCTCGCCTGAGACCACGATCTCTCCAATTGCTTCCGGGCCAAGATGAAGCGAACGAAATTGCGCCGGATTCATCGACCCGAGAGACACCCCCCATTGATCACGCAGAATGCGGAGGGAAACAGAGGGGACCGGATTGCCGGCCAACAAGCCGCGGCCTTGGGCCATGGAGCAAAAATCGCTGGAGCTAATGGCCGAAAGCGCAATCTCAGCCATGGGCTCGGCTTCAGTCGATCCATAGACTGCCGTGATGTCAGCGCGAGGAAATGCATCGCGGGCCTGCCGCAGATCCTCAGGGAATACGGGAGCGCCGCCCATGAATACGCGCTCGAGGCGGCTGATACGCCGTCCCGAGCGGATGCACTCGGCCGCAATGCGCGACACGAATGCGGGAGAAGCGGCCATGGTCGCAATGGGAAGACGCTGCAACTGGCCGAGCACCGGCCGGGGGGCGATATGTCCGGGACGCCGCATGTCGGCATGGGGAATCACGCTGGCGATTCCCGATGCTAGGTTGGCGAGTACGAAGACGGGAAGCGTGGTGAGATCCATCGATCCCGCGCGATGATGCAAGCTGGCAGCGAGAGCGCGATGCTGCGCAATGAGAAAACCGTGCGTGCGGACCGCGCCCTTTGCTGCGCCCGTGCTTCCGCTGGTGAAGGTGATCAGTGCGGGAGCGGAATCGTCTGCTGCGGCAATCGTGCGGAGTTCGGGTTCGCAAGAGCCGAAAGAAATGTACAGCGAGCCAAACAGCGGACTGGTGCAAATGGTGAGACCGACTCGACGGAGAGCGGGAATCCGGAGACGAAGCAGATGCGCTTTCAGGCTGCCGAAGAAGGCTTTCGGTGGATGGTTCTGCAAGCAGCGGTCCAGGAGCGACCATCCGGCCGACGGATCGACAAAGATGGCCACAGCGCCGATGCGAAAGAGTCCGATCAGGAACGCATATAACTCGGCTGACATGCCGTGCATGACGAGTACCGCATCGCCCGCGGCGACTCCGCTCTGCGCGAGTTGAGCCGCGATGCGGGCGCTCGCCGCCTCCAGCTCGCGAAAAGTAGTAGTGCGGTCGTGTCCCACGCGAACCTCGATCAGGGCAGGCGCGTCCCCGTGCACGTGGGAGTGCTCAGCGAGAATCTCGGCAATGTTCACTGTGCGAGCTCCCGGCTGTACAGGGTGTACCTGCGCATCGTTGTTGCATAGCGGTTGCTAATATGGCGCGAAACATTGTCCTCGTGCATCAGTGCATGGATCGCGCGCTTGAATCCAAGCTCACGACCGGCCAGATGCGCGCGCGATACCAGCAGGCCTCCCAGTCCCCGCAGCCTAGACTCCGGCAGAATGGCAACAGTCTTGATGACGAACGTGTCAATCGTGCTGACACGCGCGGCTTGGGCGAAATCAGGGATCGCGAAGAGATAGCCAACCAGGGCCGAGCCTTGTTCCGCCAGCAGAATGAGTTCCGGCCGGATGTGTTGGAGCACCGGAACGTATTGCGCGAGGAATGCCGCTTCCGGCAACTCCGTATAGAGAAAGTTGCGCGTGAAGGCCACGCAAGTTAGTGCGTAGATCCGCTTGAGCTCCAGCGGCAGCTCGCTCCTGCGTGCCGCTCGGATGGAGATGCCGTTGGCCTGCACCCGTGCTGCGATTGGAGCCACACGGTCGTCAGGGCGATCGAGGTGGCTGTTCAATGCCGAATAGTATTCGGCCAGGCTCGTGAATCCGGCTTGCTCGAATTGCGTTGGCCACTCGGGCGGATTGGCGGGCTCGAGAAAAAATGGCGGTTCTGCATGCTCCTGTGCGCTGAAATCGGTGACAAATCGATAGCGTCTCCAGGTATTGCCATCCATCGGCGCAACGGCTAGGGTGCAGCCGTTCTCGCGCAACTGTCGAACCGCCTCTTCCAGGAGTGCGGCAGAGGCATCGTCGGCCATGCTGGCATAGTGGCCAATCGCACCAATTCGATGGCCTGCCATGGGCGGTGCTTCTCGCCACCAGACCGAACAGTGGGCGCGAATCTCTGCTTTAGAACCAAGAGCACACAAGTGGGCGTCGGCAGCATGATCCTCAATCTGCCTCGCTTGGAAAGACGGCAATTGCGATGCGGTGGAGAGCAGGGACCTCTCGCGGGTCGAACGAATAGTAACAACCTTCATGGCCTATATCTCATCAGGGCAAGTGGCGCGGACGCCAGCAGCACCAGGACCGCCTGTCGAAGCCAGCGCCAACCGGTGTCAGAATAAAGGCCGTTATGCCGCGGCTCGATAATGCAGAACAGCGCGAAGCTCAAGGCACACACGGGCAGCGCGATCACTGCGTTCACAAGGGCTGCGCGCGAAAATCCGGCAACCATGAAGTAGGGCGCGAACATCAATACCCAGCACTGCAGGAGCAGAACCAATCCGCCCTTCCAGGGGCTCTGCTCCGGCTTGCGCAAGGCCCGGAGGGTCCACCCAAGCAGCGCCAGATGTGCCGTATACGACATGGTATAGGGAAAGAGGAGCGCCGAATTGCCGGTAAGGCGCGAGAAATAGATCCATAGAAGGCCCGCGGAACCTACGCTGGCCACCGCGTAGACATTATCTTTGCGCGTGGAAATCAGTTGTTTGTCGCTGAGAAAGATGGAGTAGCAGGCCAAGAGCATGGCCGGCGCAACAACCCATTGCCAGCCGCCCGCTCCCCAAGACGCGTACAGGACGAGCGCCGCAGCGATCAACGCCGTGTGCTGCAGCGTAGTGTGCTTGCGATATAGCACAACCGCGACCAGAAGGACGAGCGCGGCAATCAGCCGGTAAACCAGGAGACGCAGGGGAAGTGCAGTAAATATATGTAGCAGTAGCAGTACGCCGAGCGGAATAATCAGGTTGTCGAGGCCACGCCATGAAACTGCCTCCAGCAGGGTCACTACCAGTGCAATATCTACTGCCACCAGAAGAGTCTGCGGGCGGCTCATCCGGCTCCAAAGCAGCAGGGGAACATGCACTGCAAAGAATGCCACGGTGAAAAAGGCCACGGAGCCCTCGACACTCTTGTGGCCGCCCATTCCCTCGTAGGGGATCTTGACGTAGATGGAGCCGAGAACGGCGGCAACGGTATCCGCTAGCGTGAGTACGAGAATGGGAATGAGGTAAAGCAACTTGTCGCCGCGCGCCAGGGCAAACACAATCACAGCCGCAACCGGGAAATAGAACTCTCCGTGCGAAGTGCGCCCGACCCCATACAGGCTCGCGCCGAGCCGCACGCGAATTACCGGGACAGCGGAGATCACCCCGAGTAATGCCAATGCAAGGCCGCAGACAAGAACCACGGGCTTGATTGACGAGAAGATCCAGGGGAACGGCATAGCCAGCAGACCCGTTCCCAGATGCGCGAGCTTGCGCAATCCTTCGGCGCTAGGAGCGAATTTCCTCGAGAGGCTGAGAAGGAACAGCAGAATCACTGCCGCTCCTAGCACCCCCATCGCCGCCAGCAGATCCGCGCCGGTCATCGCACTTGCTCCAGAACAAACGCAGAGTAAAAGAATGCTTTGTCGCGCGCAAACAAGTCCCTCGCCGTTTCGCTCAGCTCTTCGAGAACATGGGCAAGCCGATCGGGACGGCGCCGCGGCGCGAGCATGTTCCAGTAGGCGAGACGCGCGCCAGTCCTGGCCGCAGCTACGATTCTCTCCAACAGCTGTTCGTAATTGCTCGCTGACATGTACTCGAAGACATCGCTGAGATTAAAACAATCAAACGTTCCGCCGCTCTCAATCGCGCATTCCAAGGCGCCCTGCCGCCACTCCAGCCTGTCCAGGTTGCGGCGAATGCTTTCGAAGTTTTCTTCGCGTAAGGCAAAGGGAAGAATGTCATCGTGCCGGCCGGTGAGGATCCGTCGCACATAAGGATTTTGCGCCGGATTCAGTTCGGTAAGCGCGTAGCGCGTCCGCGCAAGGATGCGCTTGGAGACGCTATCCTCGACATAACGAAAGAACTCCGGGTCGCGACCCAAGGCGCCCATCACGCGCCGTGAAAAGAAAATCCGAAACAACGCCCGCCAGCGCCTGTTGTTCCACTCGCGCTCGTAGAATGCAATCCGTTCCTCGTGCGACCGCTCTTGGAGCAATGCCTGAATGCGCTTCTTCGCATGAATGAACGGCAGCACTTTAGTCTGGAAAACGCGGAAGTACCTTTCGAATTTCCCGCATGCGCCAATGCCTTGTTCCACAATCACGCTCCGGTCATCCCAGAATGAAGCAGCCTTGGTAGAGAGATGCTCCCTGCATTTGCGGTAGAGTTTCACGCGGCCGATCGAGGGAATCGATCCAATCAACGCAAGGAGTTCACGATGCTGGAGGGCGCGATAAGCAGCAACGCGCAGTTCGAGGCATGCCAGTTGGGCGGCGCTGAGGTCAACGGCGAGCACGTATTCAGGATCGCGCGCCAGCAGAGCCAGCGAGTTGTCGCCGGCACTGGCGATCGAGAGACACCGCTTTTCGGGGGCAGGAGCGAGCGCCTCCAGCAGCACGTCGGCATCTTCCCAGCATTGCGCGTAGCGAATCGCGGAGAAATCCGCGCGCTCTGCCGCTTCACTCGCCATGATCCGCACGCTCCTCAATGCGCCGCACCGTCCCAGCGCCGCCATCTAACTCCACCAGGTCGCCGTCGCGCAGCCAACTGGTGAGTCCCGGGATCGAAACCACCGCTGGAATTCCCAACTCGCGAGCAATGATCGCCGAGTGAGAAAGAAGACTTCCCCGCTCTACCAGCAGCCCCTTCGCCGAAGGGAAAAGCATGATCCATCCGGGATCGGTGCGTTCGGCCACAAGAATGCTGCCAGCCGCGAGCGTTGCGCCGCGAGGGTCCAGAACGACGCGCGCCCTGCCGCGAACGACTCCCGGACAGCACCCAGTCCCATGCCGCTCCTCCGCGAGCGGGCCGTTCGCGACGTTAGCCGGCACGGCAGCAACCGGTTGTATCCCATAGACCGGTCCTCTCGTTTCGAAGCGATCCGGCGGTGCGGGCAAATTGCGATAGCGGGCAAACTCGGCCTTGCGCAGGGCAGACAGCTCTTGCAGGTCGATGCTGGCCGCTGTGCCGTTCACGTAGGCCAGGATTTCCTCTACCTGCAAATAGAAGACGTCGTCCGCCGACTCCAGTACGCCGGATGCGTGCAGCCTTCTTCCGCATTCGCGGAAGATGCGGCGGATGCGGCCGAAGAGGCGCGTGCGTTCCAGGCGTAAGTTCTCGCGGTTGCGCACGCGCGTCCGCGCCTGGGCAAGAACCCAGATGATCAGGATGCGCTTGAGAGGCGAACTCGCGAATGCGGAGCGGATGGTTTCCTCTACTTCGGTTTCGTTGCCGCTCTGCTCAATCACTTGTGTTGCGCTCTTGCTCACCAGCCCACGCGCCAGCTCGCCCACACTGCGCAGGAGGGCCAGCGGATTCTCATGCAAAGTTTCGCTCTCCAGCTTGAGCTCTTCCAGGCAGCGGTCGCCGAAGCGGGCCAGATACTCGTCGTATTTGGCGCGGAATTCAGCGTGATTGCGAACCGCTCGCATAGCGTCTTCGGTCGCATTTTCGCAGAGGCATCTTACAAATGCGGGATCTCGGGAGGCGATAGCAGCCAAGTCGCGGATGCGAAAAGCGGGCTCGGCACTCACCATTCCACCCTGTCCGCGAATCGCGGCGTTGGCCAGCGTGCCGCTGGTATCGCCGAGCCACCTGAGCGTGAGCTTGCGTAAAGTGCCATGAAAGATCATGGCAAAGAAATCGTTGACCAGCGGCGCATCCCAGCTCCGCAATAGTTTCTCCTCCAGCTGCGTGTAATCTGCGGTCAGTTCGTCCAACCGCATCTGGGTCAACGGTGGCGATGGCTCGCGCAGCGCATCGTCAAGCCGCTTTTCGAAATGCGCAATCTGCCGCTCCAAACCCAGCAGGTTCGCCGCAAGCGCGCCCAGCATCATGCAGAGGTTCAAAAAGTCCCCAGTGCGCCCGGTTCGCGAGGCGTTTCCGAGCCCGGCTGCAACTTCTTCCGGCAGACTTTCCCGCACGCCCATCATCTGCTCCATGAAGCGGCGGTTGAACGTGAATCCCGGCAGCAGCGCCAGCACGCGATACCAGTTGAGCAGGTTGTAGTACACACGCCCGTGGATCAGGCCCAACATGTTCTGCAACGTCTGCTCA
>JASHUF010000267.1 GCA_030040175.1 Acidobacteriaceae bacterium | reverse complement strand
CGCTGGTAGAAGCCATGCAGGAGTGCGAACCATTTGGGGTCGTCGTCGATGACGCTGCGCAGGGTGTTGAGCATGAGCGCGCCTTTGAAGTACTGATCCTCGGTGGGATCGGCATTCACGCCGCGTTCGGCCACAATGGGGCGCAGGTTGTAAATCTTCGACTTGAGGCCGTTCAGGTAGGTGATAGCGTCGGCCTTGCCCCAGCGGTACTCGACATAGAGGCTTTCGAGATACGTGGCCCAGCCCTCGTGAATCCACATGTCCGCGGGGTCGGCCGCGGTAATGCTGTTGCCGAACCACTCGTGCGCGCTCTCGTGGATGATGATGAAGTCAAAGCGCAGGCTGATGCCAGTACCCGTCCAGTCGCGGCCCAGGTAGCCGTTCTCAAACAGATTGCCGTAAGTCACGGCGCTCTGGTGCTCCATGCCGGAGTAGGGAGCCTCGATGAGCTTGTAGCCGTCGCGCGCAAACGGATACGGACCGAAGTAGTGCTGATAGGCCTCGAGCATGCCCGGCGCCTGCGCAAACTGCTTCTTCGCCTTGTCCAGATCTTCCGGCAGAACGTAGTAATCGAGAGATAGATCGCCGAGCTTGTCAGAGAAGTGCACGTAATGGCCGATGTTCAGCGACACGTCGTAATTGTTGATGGGGTAACTGACGTGCCAGTCCCAGCGCGTGTAGCCGTCGCCGAGGTCGGTCTTGCCCATGAACTTTCCGTTCGACACATCGACCAGGCCGTTGGGAACGGCCACGCTGATATCCATGGATTCAACTTCGTCGCGCCACTGATCTTTGTTCGGCCACCAGATGCTGGCGCCGGTGCCCTCGCACGCGGTGTTGATCCAGACGCGGCCGGCCGGGTCCTGCTTGAAGGTGAAGGCGCCGAAGCGGCCCACCTCAGGCGGATGGCCGGAGTAATAAAAGTCGATGGAGTAGACCTGGCCCGCGTGGAGCGTCTCGGGAAAATCGATGAAGACGGCGCCCGAGTCGCGGGTGTACTTGAGCGGGGTTTCGCCGAAAAGAATCTTGTCGATGTCGAGCTGGTCGGTCAGGTCGATCTGGATGCGCGTCGAGTCTTTCAGCATGCGGAAGCGGATGGTGTTCTTGCCGCTCAAAAATTTTTTGCCGGGATCGACGCGGATGTCGAGGTGATAGTAGAGCAGGTCGTTGTTGGCGCGAAAAGGGCCGTAAGCGCCGCGGAGCATGTCGTAGCGCGTGGGAACGGGAGCGGCGATGTCATTGGGCGCGGGCGGACGCCGGGCGGGCGTTTTGGGAGCGGGCCCTTGCGCAGCCGGGGTTTCCTGCGCAGCCGGCTTGGAGGCTTGCGGCGCAACCTGGCCCCGGCACGGAAGTGCGATGCAGGCAGCCAGAAGAAGCGCCCACGCGGCGCGCAGCGAAAGGGAGAAGAAGTTTCGCATTGGGCCATCGTATCGCGCAGGGGACGCGCCCACAAAGTATGCCGGAAGGATGTGCACGTTGCCCTGACCTATGGCTTACATTGGAGAGCAGAGCCGATCCGGCCCCGGGAGTCCCTTCATGGCGGAAAATCTCTATGCAGCGCGTATCGTTCTAACCACCGCGGCCAACCCGGATGAAGCCGCCCTGCTGGCGGGCACGCTGGTGGAAGAGCGGCTGGCGGCCTGCGCCACGCTGATCCCGGGCGTGCAATCCATCTACCACTGGGAGGGCCAGATCGAGACTTCCGCGGAAACGCTGCTGTTGCTCAAGACGGCGGCCGAACAGTTGCCGGCGCTGGAGGCGCGCCTGCACGAGCTGCACAGCTACCAGATTCCGGAGTTCCTGGTTCTCGACGTGGCCACCGGCAGCCGCGGCTATCTCGAGTGGCTGCAGGCCAATCTGCGGAAGCCGACGAACCCGCCGGGCGCACCGGCGTAGGACTTTTCGCGCCGAAATTCGCGGATTGGCGCGCTTGCCGCTCTGGTATTCTTGGTGGGTCCGAGCCGTTATGCGCTGGTTAATGCTTGGCTTGCTGATTTCGCTTGGAGCGCTGCTGCTGGCAGTCGCGGGCATGGCGCGCCACATCCGCAACCATCGCGAGACGCCAGGCGGCAAGCCGCGGTCTTTCGATTCCGCGCAGGAGTCCGACCTGGAGCCGGAGCCGTGAATTGCGAGCGGCGTTAGACTCCGGTTTCGACATGCATTCGCTTGCCGCCGTCCGCAAGAAACGCTGGGCGCAATGGGTTGCACCAAACGAAATTGAAGGATGGCCAACGCGCCGCTCTTCGCCCGCCGGACCCAGTACGCGCATCAAAATCACTGTTCCGTTTTGTCCGCTGAAAGGATACGTTGCCTGTGAACGCCCCGCAAACCGCTACGCCCGTCGCCGATCCGGTAAAAGATATCTCCATCGCGCACAGTCCCGACTCCGATGACGCCTTCATGTTTTACGGGCTGGCCACCAGCAAGGTACGCGTGCCGGGCTATCGCTTTACCCACACGCTGGCCGACATTGAAACTCTTAACCGGCGCGCGCAGGAGGAGGCCTTTTTCGATCTCACCGCCATCAGTTTTCATGCCTACCCCTATCTGCAACAGAATTATCTGCTGATGGGCTGCGGCGGCAGCGTGGGCGAAGGCTATGGACCGATGGTGGTGAGCAACCGCCCGCTCACCCCCGCCGACCTCAGCCACGTGAAAGTCGCCGTTCCCGGCACGCTGACCACGGCCTACCTTGCGCTCAAAATCTTCAACACCGAAATCCGGACGGAGACCGTTCCCTTCGATCAGATCATCCCTGCCATCCTCGCCGGGGCCTACGACGCCGGACTCATCATCCACGAAGGCCAACTTACCTACACGTCGAGGGGGCTCTACAAGGCAATCGACCTGGGCGTGTGGTGGCGTGAGACCACGGGCCTGGTTTTACCGCTGGGCGGCAACGCCATTCGCCGCTCACTCGGGGCCGAGAGCCACAAGATCATTTCCAAGGCACTGCGCGACTCCATCCGCCACGCGCTCGAGCACCGCGAGCAGGCCCTGGAGTACGCCATGCAGTTCGCGCGCGACCTGGACGCCGGAATGGCCAACCGCTTTGTGAGCATGTACGTGAACGAGCGCACCCTCGACTACGGCCCCGACGGCCGCGAGGCCATCGGCAGGCTGCTGGCGCTGGGCCACGAGCGCGGCATCATCCCTATCCAACCCGAGGTCGACTTCGTCGACTGAGCCGGCGCGGGACGCCATAAATCCCGCACAATACGGGCCTTCCAATTCTTAAGATTTTCAAATTTTTGCCGATACATGGGGTACGGAGATTTTGCCTGCATGTCCGGCACCAGCTCATCCATCGTCTTGCTTGCCTCGCATGAGCCGGCGCTGCTTGGCGCTGTCGAGCCGGTTCTCGCGCAGGCGGGGATCCAGGTCGAGGTAGTACTGTCTGCGCAGGCTGCGCTGGCCCGCCTGACGGGGCCGGCTCCGCCCGGGCTCGCGCTGCTGGATGCAGATCTGCGCGGAATGCCTGTGAGCACGTTGCTCGCCCACGCCAATGCGCACGGCCGGAGTTATCCGATTGTCCTGATTGCGGACACGGTGACGGAAGAATGGATTAACCGGCTCGCCGAGGGCGTGATCGACGACCTGATTTTGCGCTCCGCCGAAGGCCCCTGCTGGCTGCTCCGCATCGACATGGCGCGGCGCGCCTTTCGCCTGGCGCGCCAAGTGGACGAGCTGCGCAAGGCCGCAATGTTGAGCACGCAACTGGACCGGCTCACCGGCGTGTATAACCGCGAGGCGCTGTTGTCGATGCTCTTCCGCGAGACCGATCGCGTGCAGCGGCTGCACTCCGCCATGACGCTTTTGCTGTTCGACATCGACGACTTCGGCCACTGGAACGCGCGCCTGGGTTCGGAAGCCTGCGACGAGCTGCTCTGCCAGGTGGTGAGCCGCACCACGCGCCTGCTGCGCAGCTACGACCTCATCGGCCGCCCCGGCATGGATGGATTCCTGCTGGCGCTGCCTGGTTGCGGCATTGCCAATGCCGTCCTGCTCGCCGAGCGTCTGCGCACTGAGGTTTTCAGCGTCCCGTTCGCGGTGGCCCGCGAGTCGATCCGTCTCTCCGCCTGTTTCGGAATTGCCTCCAGCCAGGGCCGCTCGCCGGTGGTGGTTCTGCGCGAAGCGGAGGAGGCGTTGGTTCGCGCCAGGGCCGCCGGGCCCGAGTCGATCCAGTGTTTCGACGGATGCGCACGCCCGGCGCCCGCGCCGGTCACCTTTCTTTCGCCCACCTCCGGCGACGAGCTGATCGCCTGGTAGAGCACCAGAAATTGGGTGCTGGGTGCACCACCCCTTTCGCGTTCACGACGCCCCCCCACGGCGGGCGCATGTGGACGAACGAAAGGGGTGGAAACCCTTAAATTCGGCTTCACGGGCCCGTGAGCGCCGTTTCCGGTTCCAGTCCCAGGAACTCCTGAAACACCTCGTTGGAGAGCAGCCTTCCCCGCGCGGTGAGCCGAGCCACGCTGCCGACAAGATCGAGCAGGCCGTCGTGCGCCAGCCGCTCGGCGACGGCCCACGCTGGCCCCACCCGCGTGCGGCCGAACTCGGTTTCGAGCGCAGCCACATCGACACCGGCATTGAGCCGCAGGCCGAGGAACCAGGCTTCCTCGTGCTGGCGGTTGGCGGAAAGCCAGGCTGACTGCGCGAGGTGCGGTCCAGCAAGATAGGCACTCAGATTATCCGTAGTGGCGAATCGCAGAACGCCGCTGACGGCAGGGGCTAAAGCCCCGACCGCTTGCTTATCGGTTTCGCCACGACTGAAGTCGTGCCCTGATACAAAACCGGCCGAGGGCAGAGCCGACGAGGCGTCGAGCCCGACGCCGAGATAAGGCCGGCGCTGCCAGTAGCGGAGATTGTGCCGCGATTGAAAGCCGGGCCGCGCAAAGTTCGAAATCTCGTATTGCGCGAGTCCGGCCGCGGCGAGCCGTTCGATCGCGCACTCGTACATGCGCGCAATGGCATCCTCGCTGGGAACCGCCTGCGCGTGATAGCGTGCGCCGCCCGAGAGCAGCTCGCGCCCGAGGCGCGAATCCTCGTCCACTTCCAGCATGTAGATGCTCGCGTGCGGCACGCCGGCATCGATCAAGGCCGCGAGCGACTCCTCCCACGAGGCAAGCGTCTGCCCGGCGAGGCCCGCGATCAGGTCCACGTTCAGATTGGTGATGCCCGCTGCCCGCAGATTGTGCACATCGGCTTCGACCGTGGCGCGTGTGTGCAGCCGGCCGCTCGCACGCGCCTCGCCGTCGACAAACGACTGCACGCCGAGGCTTACGCGGTTCACGCCCGCGGCGGCCATGGCTTCGAGCGTGCCCATGGCAAACTGCCCCGGCGCGCACTCCATGGTGATTTCGGCCCCGGGATCAAGCGCAAATTCGGAGCGCAGCGCGGCGAAGAGCCGGGCTACAAGCTCGGGCGCGAGCAGGTTGGGCGTGCCGCCGCCGAGATACACCGTGTCCACGCGGCGCGGCAGGTCTACACCCGGCTGCACAGGGCCCGGCTGCGCGGCCCAGTGCGCGGCACGGCGCAGGTCTTCAATCACGCGATTGACGTACTGCTTGTGCTCG
>JASHUF010000266.1 GCA_030040175.1 Acidobacteriaceae bacterium | reverse complement strand
CGCCTGAGGCCTGACCCGAAGGTAGAGCGAGCGATCGCGCAACTGCGGGCAGAGCAGCATTAAGGTGACAGGGCACCATCTCAGAGGTAATAGCGTCTTACATCCCCAGGCGAGGAGCTTCTTCTTCCTGGCAGCGGCGGCGGACTGGTTCAGCCGCGCGTCCTACGGCATTTTCGGAAATACTGTGAACTTTTGACAGCCGTGCATGTGGATTTTTCTTGAGGAAAAATCCACTCAGCAGTTGCTGCTTCGGTCTACACCATTTCCGAAAATGCTATAGCCTGGCGGCCGTCGATCATCATGGAGACTTCCTTGAATACCACTGACCACCGATCACTGACCACTGTCTTCAATATCTCTCCTGAAACTCCGGATCCACCGGATTCTCAAACAGCGATGCGTCGCGCGTAACAATGGTCAGTCCCGACGGCGTGACAAAATAGCGCCGCTTGTCCTCCACCGGGTCGTAGCCGATCACCGTGCCCTCCGGAATATGCACGTCGCGGTCGATAATCGCCCGCCGGATCCGGCAGTGGCGGCCGATATTCACATGCGAAAATACGATGCTCGCGTCCACATCGGAGTACGAGTTGACGCGCACATCCTGCGACAGCACCGAGTTGTACACCGAAGCGCCCGAAATGATCACGCCCGCCGTGATGATCGAGTTCACCGCCATGCCCGACCGTCCCGGCTCGCCGAAGACGAACTTCGCCGGCGGATACTGCCGCACCCGCGTCCGCATCGGCCAGCTCTTGTCATAGAGGTTGAAGATGGGCGATACCGAGCACAGGTCCATGTTGGCCTCGTAGTAGGCGTCCAGCGTGCCCACGTCGCGCCAGTAGAGCGCCTGCTTCTTGTTCTCGTCCACAAAGCTGTAGGCCACCATCTTTTTCTTGCCCAGCATCGCCGGCAGAATATTGTGCCCGAAGTCGTGCTTGGAGTTGGGATCGTCCGCATCCGCAATCAGCTCCTTGAGCAGGGTCTCCGTGTCGAAGATGTAAATTCCCATCGACGCGTCCACGGTGTTCGGATTGAACGGCGACCGCACTGCCGTCGATGCCGGCTTCTCCTGGAAGCCCACGATCTCCCCGTTCTGGCTCACCTCCACGATGCCGAACCGCGAAACCTCGTCGGGCGCAATGGGCAGCGTGGCCAGCGTCACCTCGGCATGGGTCTCGCGGTGATGGGCCAGCATGCGGCTGTAATCCATCTTGTAGATATGGTCGCCGGAGAGAATGATCACGTGCTGCGGCTGCTCGCTGCCGATCGAATAGATATTCTGGTACACCGCGTCGGCCGTGCCCATGTACCAGTTCGCGCCCGTCCGCTGCATGGGCGGCATCAGCTCGAAGAACTCGCCCAGCTCCTGGGCCACCGTTCCCGACCACCCCTCGCGGATGTGCCGGTTCAGGCTGAGCGCCTTGTACTGGGTGAGCACATAGACGCGCCTCAGGCCGGAGTTGATGCAGTTGGAAAGCGTAATGTCGATGATGCGGTAATGCCCGCCGAACGGCACCGCCGGTTTGGCCCGGTCCCGCGTCAGCGGAAACAGGCGCTCTCCTGCGCCGCCGGCAAGCAAGACTCCGAGCGTGTCTTTCATATCCATCGGATCCTGCCTTGGCCTCAGTCTCCCGGGGATGCTCAGTTCAGAGAGGTTCTCTTACCCGCAACAGCATAATCCCTGGGCGGCCGATTCCTCCACTCTTCGCAGAACGCAGGAGAATACCACACCGCTCAAGCATTTCGCCTTCTGCCGTACACCGAAGCCACCGAGGTCAAGTGCCGATTGCAACAGGAAATCGGCATCCCGGAAAGCGCCGAAAACGGCTCTATGCGAAAGAGAAATGCCTTAATATCCCCAGCCAGCGATCCGCAGCCTTGGTCCAGGCTGCCCTGTCCCGGCTTTTCCCGGGTCCAGCGCTTTTTTGAGTTTTCTGTGGAGACCCTGCGCGCCTCACCGCGCACGCGCATTGGATGCCGGAGGAAGCCTCGCGGCGCGGGCGCTGCAAGAAAAGAAAAGGCGGCGGCTGCGGGTCCGGCTCAGTGCGCCTGGGATTACCGCCGGATGCTCGTGAATTTGTACTCCATGCCCACGCTGAGCGCGGCATTGATGTCGTACTGCGAGATTTTGGCGCCGTAATTGGTGCCGTAGTGCGTCATCACCGCATCCGGCGTCACCCGGAATACCCAGTGCTGCGAGCGGTTCAGGTCGAAATGACCGCCCATGATCACCGCCGGCGCAATCTGGTCGTTGTAAAACGCCGCGCACTCGGCAGGATTCGGGCACGAAGCCGTGGGCGAGAGCAGATCGCGCTCGAAATCCCCATACACCCCGCCCACCAGCACATGCGCCACCAGCGCGCCATGTTTGTTGTGCGGGCCCAGGAACTCCGGCCCCGCGGTGGCAAAATACTGCGCGATGAACGGTCCCCGGATCGGTCCGCCGTTGCTGCCCAGGTGGTTCACGCCCGGACCGCTCGTGCCCACATAGGCGCGGATCGAGCTCTCCACGCCCCAGTGCTTCATCAGCCACATCGATCCGCTCAGATCCAGCCCGCCCAGGTTCGCCCCTTCGAGAATGTTCGGCCCCGCCTTGGTGTGATCGTAGGCCATCGCCAGCGAGAGGTCGAAACGGTTGTCGTAGCTTACATTCGCCAGCGGATTCACTGCAATGTAAGGCGTATTCAAGGGCGCCTGGTCATTGCCCGTTTGCACGTTGTTCGGCTGCGAGGAGCTGCTTTGGGCCGAGTCGCTTTGCGCTTGGGCCAGCGCGCACGCCGGAGAGACCAGGGCTGCCGCAGCGGCCAGCCAGGGAAGAAACCTTGCTCGGAAATGCATCACTCCCCAGCTTACAGGACCATCCCCAGCCCCGCCAACGCACTGCCTCCTGACCCCTGAAACCAGATTCTTTACTCGCATCGTTCCGTTGGACGCAGCCACGCCAGATACCGCACTGTCTTCAATGTCTCCTCCGCACCCAGCGCATCCTCATACCACCCCGGCTCCGGTTCGATGGCCGGCGCCGCATGCACTCTCCAGGCAATCGGCATCCGGCTGAAGATGAGCCCCGCGCGCCCAAGATGCCACGCGCTCGAAACCACCTCCGCCGAGGTCCACCCCCGCGCGCGCATCATCCTCACCGCGTAGCACGCATTCTCCACCGTGTTGCGCGCATGCGGCTCGATGGCGATCGCGCCGGACGGAATCCCCTGCGCCTCGGCCGTGTGCGCCATCACCTCGGCCTCCACGTATCGGTTGTGCACCGCGCCGCCGGTAAAGAGAATGTGCCCGGCCGCGCCGCGCTCGTACTCGCGCACCGCCTCGCTTACCCGCGCCAGCTCGTCCGGTGTCGGATTCCCGTATTTGTCCGCCGGATTGCCGAGCACCACGATGGCGTCGAAATGGGTTTGACCGGTATTGCCGCGGGGCGCGAACCGCCGCGCCAGGTACGCCCACGTCCACAGCCCCGCCGCAACCGCAGCCGCAAGCAGAATCGCGCGTCCCCGCCAGCCGATTCGCCCACTCGGCCGCCTGCGCTTCGGCCGCCCGGCAATTCCGCTCCCGTGCGCAACTCTCCGCACCTGCCTGTACGCGCCCGACGGCCTCGGTCTGGTCGCCGTTTTCACCCGGTCACCCGCCTCCAGATTCCACTCTATCGGAACAGGGAACAGGGAACAGGGAGCAAGCGAGAAACGAGACGCGGGAAACCAAGCGCCAGAAGACGCGCCGGCTGACCTGCTCACGCACTGGCGCTGCCGGCTCCGCTCACGCCGCCGGCCTCGCTAAAACAATCCTTTTCCCCACTCCGCGAAAACAATCTCCCGCAGCGGCCTCCGCTCGCGCGGCGCCGTCTCCCGCTGGATCAGCTCTTCGTTCGCCAGCGTCTCCGGCTCACCCTGATAGCCCAGCGCAATGGCCGCCCCGAAGTCATACCCATCCGGAATCGCGAGCAGCGTCCGCGCCTTTTCCCGGTCGAATCCCGCCATCTGGTGGGTTGTGAGTCCCAACGCCGCCGCCTGCAGCACCAGGTACGCGGTCGACGCGCCCAGGTCGAACACCGCATAGTGATTGGGGCGGTCGTCCTTGCTGAACCGCGTCTTGGCCACGCCGATCATCAGCACCGGAGCTTTCTTCGCCCACACATGGTTGCCCGGCATCAGCGACTCGAGAATCTTTTTGTGCGTCTCCGTTCCCCGCGTCCCCACCACGTAGCGCCATGGCTGCTCGTTGCCGCTCGAAGGCGCCCACCGAGCCGCCTCGAACACGCGCCGCAGTTCCTCCTGGGTCACCTCCCGGTCCGCAAACGCCCGCGCGCTCCACCGCTGGTGAAACACCGGCAAAACCCCGTCGGACGGAATCGCCTGCTTGATCCGATCCGCCTCTTGCGCCGTCATCGTCATCGCTTTGTTCCCTTCCCCTTTCTCTGACTGCTTCCTCAATGCGCCGCACCCCCGCTTCAATGCATCCCCGCAAAGACCGGGGCGCACACCTTGAAGCCGGCGCTCTTCTATGATTCGCCACCATGCTTCGGGGATTCCCGCCGCGTGGCGAAAAATCTGTTCAAACAGGTATTTTCCCGTCAGGGAATGAGGGAACAGGGATGGCGAGCCGCGCGAGCAAGGGAAAGGGCAAGCAGCCAGCTGCGCGAACAACGGCGGATGAAGAAGTATTGTGTCCTTGGTCCCCGCCTTACAACGCCGCCTGCGGCGCGAATTCCTCTTCCTCCTCCACGCCATAGCGGCGGAGCAGGTTGGGCAGGCTCTGCGAAAACGCCGAGCGCGGCATGACCACGTCGCACCCCGCCTCTACGCCCTTGAGCTTCAGGTCGCCCTGCACGTGGCTCAAAAAGCCGATGATCGACACGGACTTTTTGAACTTGGCGCGGAACTTCGGAATCAGGGTCATTGGTTTCGCGTTCAGGTTGTTCAAGTCGAAGACCAGCAGCGCGGGCCGCTCGGCGTCGGGCGCCTCCAGGATGCGCATCACCACGTCCTTGTCGCCCTTGGCAAACTCCACCTTCACGCCCAGCTTGCGCGCCGTCTCCTGGATCTTGGCCAGGAAGAACAGATCCTCGATGAAGCAGAAGATGCGCGTCGGCGCATCGGCGCGCACCGGCGCCGCGGGCGGTTGCACATAGGCGTCGTGATAGTACGCGCCGTGGCTGTTGCCGCCGATCTGGATGGTCGAGGGCGGACCGTCGGCCACGTTGCCGTTCACCGCGCGGTAGCTGTGGTCCATCGGCCCCACAAACTCCCGCGGACCCTTCTGCTTGTTCTTGCGCTTCCCTTGTCCGTGGCTGCCGATGCTGTTGCCCGGCGACGGCGCCGCGCCGGCATTCTTCTGGAAGAATTTCTTCTTCCTCCGGCTCGGGCCCTGGTGCTGCTTGCCGTGCGCGGGCTGCTGCGCCTGAGCCTGGGGTTGGCCCTGCTGCGCCTGCTGGTTCTGCGCCGGGCCCTGCTGGCTGGATTTGTTCTTGCGGCGGCGCCGGCGGCGCCGGTGTCCTTGCGACTGCACCTGGCCATTGTCAGGTGCGGGCCCCAGCTCCGGCTGAGGCTGCGTCGATTCTGTCGTCATGCGTGTACTTCCTGGTACTTTGCAGTCTGGTGCTTTGCAATCTAGTGCATCGAACTTGAGCCCGGTTGTTGCTTGCGCAGGGGAGCCTTCCCGCTGTTCTCCCGCGCGGCGCACAGCGTCCGGCGCGGCCCTCGACGGCCTGCGCTTGGGCGCCGTCTCTCCTGCGTTCCGCCTCGGCTCCCTGGGTTGCCGTCCTCACGGCGCCGGCCTTCACCCTGGCGAGACTTTCTGTGCCATGGAGCGGAAATTGACTCCCGCGGCCACGCATCTTTTCGAAGCAAGTTGCCGGCTTCATCGGCGCCGGCGGTGTTTTCCTCCCCAGAGGCAAACCGGCGCGCACTCCATCGCCCGGCGATTCCAACTCTCTGGAAAATTCCTTGGCCGCACACCGCGCAGAAGCCGCATTTCCGTCTCCATCCGCTCTTCCGGATAGACACGAAATGCCCTCTTTTTCTCGGGTGTGCCCCTTCCTATGCGAGCCTGAGCCCCGTACAGCCGGCTTAGGTTATGAGCTGTTATCGGAGACCTGCCGGCTCGGCGGCGAGCTTGCCCACCCCAAACACGGTGGTCCGCGTCAGCCGCGTGATAGGCAATTTCGATAGTACAGCGAAGGCAAACGGCTGGCAAGAGGTGTTTCTTGCCCGGCCGGGAACCCGCTCAGGCCCCATGAACACGAAAGCGCCACTCTCAGCGAGTGGCGCTTCGGATGCGACGTGCACTGGCCTCCCCCGGCAGGTCGTGGACGGCGGATCGTCTCCGCCGCACCGGATGCAAGCTATCCCGGCGGGCTCTTCCTTCATTTCAGGAACGGTCGTTAGCCGTTTGCTCTCGCCGGGCGCCTGCTTTGCTCCAAGCTGCCCCCAAAGGCGGCAGCTTTTCAAACATCACTGGCGTAATAGTTCCAGCAATTCGCGGGCCGTTTGCAACTCTCAATTCAATCAATTAGTTAGCCTCGATTTCCAGATACGGGTTTGTTGAATATGGGAGGTAGAAAAGGCGAAAACTTCAAAAAACCATAACTGCCGGTTTGGCAGCGGCCGCCGGACCGGATGTCAATGCTGGCATGCCGGACAATAATGCGTGCCCCGCCCGGCAATCACGATTCGCCGGATCGGCGTTGCGCATCGCCGGCACGGCTCGCCTGCGCGCTGATACACGAAGTGCTGGAGCTGAAAAAAGCCCCGCTCGCCCTCGGCGTCCACGTAGTCGTTCACCGAAGAGCCTCCAAGGCGGATGGCGTGACGGAGCACTTTCTTGAGCGCCTGCCGCAGCTGTTCGAGCTCGGCGCGGCTCAGTCGTCCGGCTATCCGCCGCGGCCGGATGCCCGCGCGGAACAGGCTCTCATCCGCATAGATATTGCCCACACCGGCCAGCAGCTTCTGGTTGAGCAGCGCCGCCTTGATGGAGGTGCGCCGCCCGCGGAAGAGCGCCGCAAATGCGGCGGCGCCAATCTCGAGCGGCTCCGCGCCCGGCGCGCCAAACGCCGGGCCCCGCTGGAGCTCGCGGAATTCGAGCCGCCCGAACCGCCGCGGATCCACAAAACGCAGCTCGCGCCCGCTCTTGAGCGTAAGCCGCGCATGCGTGTGTTTCTCCGCCGGCGCTGCCGCCGTGGTCACCAGCAGGCGGCCGGTCATGCCCAGGTGGACAATCCACTGCGCTTCCGCTTGCTCGCCGTCGCGCAGGCGCTCATCCGCGGCCGGCCCCATCGCGCACACAATGTGTTTACCCGCGCGATAGACGGAAAGAAATGCGCGCCCCGCCAGTCCCTGCGCCTGCCGCACCGGCGGCGTCTTGAACGGCTCCCGCTCGCCGCTGAACCACGCTTCGACCACGCGATCGCCGCGCACGCGCGCATCCACGCCGCGGGCGATGGTCTCCACCTCGGGCAGCTCCGGCATCGGTTTATTTTAGTGAATTGCTGGTGAAAATCATTTGTGCTCGGCCGGGGTGAGAATCTTGTTGGCCTCGAAGCTCACAATCTTCCACACTCCGGGCGGGCCCTCCACGTAAACGCGCGTGTAGCGGTAGCTCCCGGAGATATCGCCGTCCGGCGTCGTCGCCTGTACATCGGCCGTTGACGTCACCAGCGCCGTGGTTCCGTAAAAGCGCACCTTGCGGTCTGAGATTTCAAGGCTCGTGAAGTGCGCGCGATGCAGGTTGGCCAGGGCTTCATCCTTGGTCTGCAGCGTGCCCGAGGGCGTGATGGCCATGTAATCCTCGGCCAGCAGTCCGCTCATTGCGGTAATGTCGTCTTTGAGCATCGCGTCGCGCCACACGTCTTCGAGATGATCGATCTCGTGACGGCGCTCGTGTTTTTGCGTTTTGGGAACACCGGCCGCCAGCGTGCCGGCGCAAACGCAAAGCGTCAGCGCGGCCACAATCGCCCGCCCCGCGCGAAGCCGGTAAAAGCATTTCCAGGGGTCGGTCGGCGAGCGCGTCATACGCGTATCGGATGGTAGCCCCGGACCGCTTTGCCGGTCAACGCCAATCCGGCCGGAGCATGGGTTCCGTTGGTGCATCCTTATCCACTCGAGCGCGTCGAGGCCGGGCATCGCCCGCGCGCTCTCTCTCTTTTGACGCAAAAAACGGCTCAAACGAGAGCGATCAGGTTCTCGAGACTGCGTTCCCGCATCTTCTGGTACAACCCGCCCACAACGTACTTCTTGTAGTACGCCGAATCCCGATGCGCGGCCAGCCCTTCATCGTCGCGATATTGCTCATAAATCAGCACCGTGTCCGGATCTTCCTGCACCTGGTGGGGAATAAAGCTGAGGCAGCCCGGTTCCCGGCGCGAGGCCTCGGCCAGGTTGCGCAGAATCTCCGCGATCTCCGTGCGATCTTCCGAAGCAAACTTGAACCGGACAAGGTAGCTGATCATGGGGGCAATTCCTTATCTCCGCCTGGCCGGCGGGAAGGTTACTCAAGTGTACATGTGCGGGCTGCAATTAAGCGTAAAGAGTCTCGAGCGCGCGGGCAAACTCCGGCAGAAGGATGGTCTGGGCGCGGTCCGGCCCGGTGGAAATCATGCCGATGCGCGCCCCGCTTTCACGCTCCTGAAACATTAAATACTCGCGCGCCGCTGCCGGCAGCCGTTCAAACTCTGTTACGCCCTCGGTCGATTGCCGCCAGCCCTTCAGCGTTGTGTAACGCGGCGTGATCTGCTCCAGGCCATACACGTCCGCGGGAACTTCGTCCGTCACTTTGCCGCCGATCTCATAGCCGACACACACGGGAATCTCAGCGAGCTCATCGAGCACATCGAGCTTGGTCACCACCAGCCACTCGGCCCCGTTTACCTGGTTGGAGTAGCGCAGCA